>DATING010000618.1:0-3616 GCA_035474555.1 Longimicrobium sp.
CGCGTGAGGCGGCAGTAGAACTCCGGGTGCACGATCAACCGTACGATTCGGTATGGCGGGGCGGCGGCGCTACGGCGGACGATCAGCCGGTCCGCAGGGAACCCGTCTGGCGCGGGGCGGACGCGGGCGGTACTCTCCGGCACGATCCCGGAGGGTGCCGCCCGCTCGCTTTTCTTGCCGATCCCATGAACATCCTGGTCCTGAACGTCGGCTCGTCCAGCCTCAAGTTCCAGCTCGTGGACACGGACGCCACGCGCATCGACGAGAACACGGACCGCAAGCTGGCCCGCGGGCAGATCGAGCGCATTGGCGCGGAGGCCATCTGGAGCTACCGCGCGGGGGACGCGCCCGCCACCAGGGGGAGCACGGGGATGCGCGACCACCGCGCGGCCGTGGAGCACCTGCTGGCGTGGCTGGTGAGCGAGGAATCCGGCGTGGAGATCCACTCCCTGGCGGAGATCGGCGCCGTGGGGCACCGGGTGGTGCACGGGGGCGAGCGGTTCGTGCGCTCGCTGGCCATCGACGACGCGGTAATGCGCGGCATCGAGGAGACCATCGACCTGGCGCCCCTGCACAACCCCGCCAACCTCAAGGGCGTGCAGGCGGTCAAGGCGGTGCTGGGGCCCGCCGTGCCGCAGGTGGCCGTCTTCGACACGGCGTTCCACCACACGCTGCCGGAGCGCGCGTTCCTCTATGCCATCCCCTACTCGCTGTACCGCCGGCACCGCGTGCGCCGCTACGGCTTCCACGGCACCTCGCACCGGTACGTGAGCTACCGCTGGCGGCAGCTCACGGGGACGACGCGCGAGCAGGAGAAGATCATCACCCTGCACCTGGGCAACGGCTGCTCGGCGTGCGCCATCGTGGGCGGCGAAAGCATCGACACCTCCATGGGGTTCACGCCGCTGGAGGGGCTGGTGATGGGCACGCGCTCCGGCGACCTGGACCCCGCGCTGCTGGACTACATCGCCGAAAAGGAGGGCCTGACGCTCTCCGGCGTGGAGACGCTGCTGAACAAGCAGAGCGGGCTGCTGGGCATCAGCGGGCTGACCAACGACATGCGCGAGCTGCTGGCCGAGGCCGAGGAGCACGACGACCGGCGGGCGTGGCTGGCCATCGAGATCTTTTGCTACCGGGTGCGCAAGTACGTGGGGTCGTACCTGGCGGCCATGGGCGGGGCGAACGCGATCTGCTTTGCGGGGGGCATTGGCGAGAACGCGCCCGCCATCCGCGCCATGATCTGCGAGGGGCTGGAGTTCGCGGGCATTCGCGTGGACCACGCGCTGAACCACGGCCTGGCCACCGGCGAGGGCCGCATCAGCCCCGAGGGCGCGCACCCCGAGGTGTGGGTGATCCCCACGGACGAGGAGCTGCTCATTGCGCGCGACAGCTTCCGCGTGGTGCACGGGATCGAGGCGCGGTACTGAAGGGCAGTGCGGGATTGCGAAAGTGCGGGGGGCGATCTTCGGTTGATAGGGCCCCCCGACCGCCGAACTCGATTTGGCGGATTTCACGACTAGACGCCCCAAGCGCGTTGACACTCACACTGAAGACATCTACACTCGGCGAGGCTGTCGAGATAACGCTTCCCGCCGGGATCACATGGCCATCTGTGACACGCCCCTGATCGCTATCAATGGAGACCATCGAGTGATTGTCCCCGCACAGCCTCGCCACATCTTCTTGAGTCACAATCGCAACCACAAGCCTTGGGTGCGGCGCGTTGCTGCCCAGTGGCGTGATCTAGGGCTGCGAGTCTTCTTTGACGAAGACAGCATTGAACCAGGCGAAAATCTGATTTCTGCCATCGAACGTGGGATCAGCGGGTGTGACCACGTCGTGCTTATGCTCAGTTCAGACGCGCTCGCGAGTGACTGGGTTGCAATGGAGATCGCCATGACGCGAACGGAGGATCCATCCGGCAAGGCGCGCAAGCTAATCCCTGTCCTCATAGAGCCGATGGACATGGACACGATCCGCCCGTCTATTCGCTGCCTCAACATTGTCGATCTCAGCCAGCCAGAGCAGCGAACCCAGCAATATCACCACTTGCTACGCTCCCTTGGCCTCGATACACCAAGTCTTCCTGCGGTGCCCGCCTTTGATGATCCTGCGGGGGGCGCTGATGCGAGAAAGGCTGTTCCGGAAGAGGCTCCGGCCAAGAGCGGGGTGCGGCGGGTAGGAATCGAATTGACAATCGATGGCGATCTGGAGGAGTTCACTGCTCAACAGGAGATGAACCTGCTTGCCGCGATCAAAGCGCTGCTGGGAGCAAACGAAGAACTGACAATTCGCAACATCCGCAGCGGTAGCATCATTTTAACGCTGGAGATCAGTCCCGATCAGGCCGATCGGTTGCACCGTGCTGTTGAACGTGGTGACCTACGCGACTTTGGTGTGCGAAGCGCACGGGTTCTGACTGAACTTGGCGGTCCGCCAGCAGAGCAGAAGGACGCACGGGGAGTAGGTGCACGTACGAATCCTTCCACCCGCTCGCAAAGCCACTCGAGTCCAGAGGCAATTTTTCTGCAGCACCTCGGCTGGATCGAGCGGGTTGCTGCTACCACCTGCCGGAGGAATGGTGTCCGGGAGGAGGATGCCGAGGACTTCGTCTCCTGGGTCAGGATGAAGTTGATGGAGGATGACTACGCCGTGGTTCGAAAATTCCGCGGCGAGTCGGAGATAAAGACGTTCATTGCCACCGTGGTCGTTCGCTATTTCCACGCGTATTCCCGCGAGCAGAGGGGCCGGTGGCGCCCGTCCGCCGCGGCCGAGCAGATAGGCGTACCGGCCAGAGAGCTGGAAACGCTGGTGCGCCGTGACGGCTACACGCTAGAACAGGCGGGGGAGAAGCTGCGCACGGCGGGCATATCGACTCTCTCGGACGCGGAGATGAGTCGTCTGCTCGCCCGGCTTCCCGAGCGCGCGCCGCTTCGGCCGGTCGAATTGCCGTCAGATGCGCTGGATGCAGCGGAGAGTCCGCTTCGCGCAGACGAGCGGGTTGCCGCCTCTGACGCCAGTACCCGTCATCGCGAGATTCTGACGGCCGTGAACCGTGCGATGGAAAAGCTGGAGCCCGAAGACCGGTTGATCGTTCGGATGCATTTCGCTGATGGTTATACGCTTGCGGCGGTAGCCCGCGCACTGAATGTGGAGCAAAAGCCGCTTTACCGGCGTGTGCACCGGCTACAGCTGCGGGTACGTGAATATTTGGAGGAAGAAGGAGTTTCGAGCTACACGGCTCATGAATTGCTCGAAGTCGCGTCCGTTGCAGATGCTGCTTTGCCTCGAACTGACGAGGTTGCAACTGAGTTGCCGCCTCGTGAGGAAGCCTTGAACGCCGGAGTAGACCCCAGTCTATCCACACCGAGCGCAGCAGACCTCGATACTCAGATCCAACCACTGCCTGTCGCTGAGACTGAGCGGCAAAGCGGTGTGACAGACGCGCTCATCCGTGCCATTGGTCACCTGACCCCAGAAGAGCAGAAGATCGTAGGGATGCATTTTGAAGGGCGCACGTTCGCGCAGATGGCGCATGCGCTCCGACTGGAGCCGAAGTGGCTTTATCGGCGCGTGGAGCGGTTACGTGAGCGCTTGAAAACGTTTCTTGAGGAAG
>DATING010000619.1:0-3693 GCA_035474555.1 Longimicrobium sp.
GATTCCTGCTGCTGACCGGACTCCTTCCGTTGATCCTCGGCGGATGCGGGGCGCTGGGCTGCGGCGACGAGGTGGTGCAGCGCGAGCCGCGGCCGGATGCGCGCGGCGCGGCCGTGGTGTTCGTCCGCGACTGCGCGATGACGGGCCCGAGCACGCGCGTGGCGCTGCTGCGGAACCTCGATGCTCCGCCTCGCGCCGGCGAGCTGCTGTTCGCGGCGGATGCGGATCGCGGGGACGCCGGGGTGCGCATTCGATGGATGAACGTCGACCACCTGGAGATCGCGCACGATCCGCGCACCCGCCCCACGCGTCGGACGCCGGTGCAGCGCGATCTGCGCATCACCTATGCCCCGCGGCGCCGTCACAAGCGCGCTCGAGGCCATGCGTGAGCCCGGGAGTGGGTTCCGTCCGCGCCTCCGGCGGATGCTGGCGGCGGCGCTCCTCCCGCTCCTGCTGGGGGGATGCGGGGCGGGGTGCGCCGAAGAGGTCGTGCAGCACGAGCCGTCGCCGTACGGAAGCGGGGCGGCGATGGTGTTCGTCCGCGACTGCGGCGAGACGGGCGGTGTGGTCACGCAGGTCGCCCTGATCGGCCACGTGGATGCCGAAGCCCGCGAACGGAACGTGTTCTTCGCGGCGGATACGAACGACGGCGCGGCACCCTCGAGCCCGGCCGGCGGCCCCCGGGTGCGCGTGCGATGGATCGACGCGACCCACCTGGAGGTCGCGCATCACCCGCGCGCGCGGGCGATCCAGCGGGAAGCGCAGCATGGCCCCGTG
Organism: Longimicrobium sp.; assembly: GCA_035474555.1. Lineage (GTDB taxonomy): Bacteria > Gemmatimonadota > Gemmatimonadetes > Longimicrobiales > Longimicrobiaceae > Longimicrobium. The sequence goes on from DATING010000619.1 coordinate 778, forward strand.
CGCATCACGTACGTCTCGCTGCCGGACGCAGATGGGCAGATGAGATAGACATCATCCACCACGACCGTCATCATGCGCATCCCGCCAATCGTGATGCTGGCCGCCGCCGCGCTCGCCGGCTGCCGTCCCGTGGAGCCGCGCTCATCCGCCGCGCGTGTGGACCCGGCGGCCGTCGTGGTGGTGAGGGACACGCAGGTCTACCAGGACGGGGTGGCCGTGGTCACCGCCACGGACACGCTCCCGGACGGGGGGCGCACGGCGGAGCCGAGGGAGCACAACGACTGCCGGTACGTGGGCACCCGCCGGCAGCCGCGGCAGGGAGAACCGGGGTTCGGTGAGCGGTACGACGAGCAGGCGATGGAGGACGGCGTTCCGTTCCGTTGCGTGCTGCGCCCGGGCGGCCCGGAGGTCAGGCTGGTGGTGAGCGGCATCCAGGGGATTCCCATGGGCGTAGACGTGCATTCGCCGCCGGACGCGCCACGGCGCATGCAGCAGCTCCTGGTGGACAACGACCAGGGTGCGTACGAAGGGAGCAGGCTGCTGATCGGGGAAGACCTGAACGGCGACGGGTGGATGGACCTGCGCGTGTTCACGTACTCCGGCACCGGGGGCCAGATGTCCGACGTGTTCCGGTACGTGCCGTCTGCGCGGCGCTTCGTCCCCGACACGGCGCTCCCCGGGATGAACGTGCGCCGCCTGCCGGGGCGTCCCGCGTGCGTGGGCATCAGCACCAAGACGAGCGCGTGGAGTCACACGGGCGCCGACTACTGCTGGACGGGCGGCACGTGGGTGAAGGTGGGCGCGTTCGCGCAGGAGCCGGCCCCGGGTCATCGGTTGATCCGCACGTTCCAGGAACGGCGCGGCGGCGAGCTCCGCGTGGTCCGCGTAGACACGGTCGGGATCGAGGAGCCCTGGCCGTCGAGCGATTGAATCGCCGCGGGAACGGCACGCAGTCCGCCCTGCGCGGACCGCACGCGGAGTGTCGTCGCGAGGCGATCGCCGTGGTCTGCCGTCGTTGTTGAAGCCTCACGCAGTTTGTGAGGCTTTCCGCGGTTGTTGCGGCGGCTTCAGCCGCTCCGGCCGGATGCCGGTTCGAGCACCGAGAGCGCGGATTTCCCGGGCAACGGCACTTCCGCACTCACGCACTTCCGCACTCACGCACTGAGTCATCCATGCGCGCTGCCTTCCTGTCCATCGGCGACGAGATCGTCGGCGGGCTGACGACCGATACCAACTCCGGGTTCATCGCCGGCGAGCTGCGGGCGGTGGGCGTGGAGCCCGTCTGCGGATTCTCCGTCCGCGACACGGAAGACGAGATCATCCGCGCCCTGCGGCAGGCCGTGGCCGAGGCGGACCTCGTCGTCTGCACGGGCGGGCTGGGGCCCACGGCGGACGACCTGACCACGGCGTGCGTGGCGCGCTTCGCCGGGCGCGAGCTGGTGCTGGACGAGCCGTCGCTGGCCTTCATGGTGGAGCGCTTCCAGAAGCGCGGGATGGAGATGCCGCCCAACAACCGCAAGCAGGCGCTCTTTCCCGCCGGCGCCGAGGTCATCCCCAACCCCAACGGCACCGCGCCCGGCTTCATCTGCCCCGTAGACGTGGACGGGCGCACGTGCCACGTCGCGTGCTTTCCCGGCGTGCCCCGCGAAACGCGCCACATGGTGGGGGCCACGCTGGTGCCCTGGGCGGCCGCGCGGCAGCCGGACACACGCTTCCTGTCGCGCACCTTCAGCACCGTGGGGCTGGCGGAGAGCAAGATCGACGAGCTGCTGGACGGCGCCATCTCGGCGGACGAGGCGCGCGTGGCGTTCCGTGCATCGTTCCCCAAGATGTACGTGCGGCTCACGGTGCAGGGCGCGCCGGGGGACGACCTGGAGGGGCGGATGGACGCGCTGGAGGCCCGCGTGCACGAGCGCCTGGGCCGCGCCGTCTACGCCGTGGGCGACGAGGGGATGGAGGAGACGGTGGGCCGGATGCTGCGCGAGCGCGGCCTCACCCTGGCCGTGGCCGAGTCGTGCACGGGCGGGCGCATCGGCGACCGCGTCACGGACGTGCCGGGGAGCTCGGCCTACTTTCTCCTGGGCGTCGCGACGTACTCCAACGAGGCGAAGATGTCCGTGCTGGGCGTCTCCGAGGCCACGCTGGCCGCGCACGGCGCCGTGAGCCCGGAGACGGCACAGGAGATGGCGGTCGGCGTGCGGCGCATTGCCGGCGCGGACGTGGGCCTCTCCACCACCGGCGTCGCGGGCCCCGGCGGCGGCACGCCGGAAAAGCCGGTGGGCACCGTGTGCATCGGCCTGGCGTGGGAGGGCGGCGCCTGGTCGCGCCGCTTCGACCTGGGTGACCGCGGCCGCGAGTGGATCAAGGGGAGCACGGCCCAGATGGCACTGGACAGCCTTCGCCGCTGGATGCTGGAGGAGATGGAAAAGGAGAGCTGACAGGTCCCGGCGCGCACGCGGGGCGGGCGGATCGCGTGCCGGTTCGATCAGGAAGCGTCCCCCGCGGGGAACGTTTGTCGCAGTTCGCGGCATTCCGGCGCAGCTGATCCCTTTCACAAAGTCTAAACAGGGCACCGAATTTGCCTTCGACCCGGCCCCCGTGGCCTGCAGGGGGTGGGCCGGGTGGATTTGACTCGTCACGTGAGGGGGACGTATGGCCGACATCGACATCGAACGGAAGAAAAAAAGCCCATTGCCGTGGATCCTGGGTCTGCTGGCACTGGCACTGGTTGCGTTCCTGCTGATGCAGTCCTGCGGTGATGATGACGAGGCGGAGCCGGCGGTGGTGACGGACACGACGACGGCGATGACGGACACGACCACGGCGCCCATGGCCGCGCCGGTCACCGACACGACGGCGATGAGTGCGGCCGGTGCGGCTGCGGCGGGCGCGGCCGGTGCGGGCTGGATCGGGACC
>DATING010000620.1:0-3708 GCA_035474555.1 Longimicrobium sp.
AGTGGCCGCGGTGCGGGCGATGCATTACTTTCGGCGCAGGAGCATCACGATCCGAACAAACCCGAAGCGGCTGCAGATACAGACCATGGCACTATCCCGCAGCTCCTCGTGGAAGGAGCACCGGCTGGCGAACCGGCTGGAGTGCGACGGCACGGAATACAGCGTGGACCTGGTGGCGCGTAAGGCCACGGGCGTGGAGGGATGGAAGGTCACGCTCGTCTTCCTCCCCCGCGGCGAGGGCGCCGAGATCAACGTGAACCTGCCCAACGCGGCCTCCACGGCCGACGTGCGCCGGCTCGTGACGGAGCTGGAGGGCGCGGACGAGCGCCTGCGCGACTACTGCCGCCAGCGCGACGCCTGATCCCGGGCGCGGCGCGGCCACCGACGGACCTGCGCGGGCCGCCCCGGGGAGCATCCCGCGGGCGGCCCTCGTCGCAACGGGCCTATCCGCACGCCGCGCGCATGCCGGGGTATGCAGGCCAGCCAGGAGAATGACGATGAGCGACACGACGACGACCGCGGCCCCCGCGCCCTCCGCGCTGCGGCCGCTGCTGGACGAATCCGGCGCCGCGTTCGGCGAGATGGCGGGGCGCGAAGTGGCGCGCCACTTCGGCGACGGGGCGGGGGAGTACCGCGCCATCCGCGAATCCGCCGGCATCGCGGACCGGGCGGACCGCGCGCGATTTCGCCTGTGGGGCAAGGACCCCGCGCGGATGGTGCACGGGCTGATCACCAACGACCTGCTCAAGGCGCAGCCCGGGCAGGGTGTCTACGCGGCCATGCTCACGCCCAAGGGCCGCATGGTCGCCGACCTGCGCGTCTTTCGCCGGGCGGACGGCGAGGTGCTGGTGGACGTGGCGCGCGAGGCGCTGGAGGGCACGCGCGAGCACTTCCGGAAGATGGTGCCGCCCATGTTCGCCAAGTGGGCCGAGGCGACGGACGACGTCGTGCAGATCGGCGTCTACGGGCCGCGAGCGCGGGAGATGCTGACGTCCGTCCTCGGCACGGAGATCCCGGCGCTGGCGGAGGACGCGTTCGTGGAGCCGGACTTCCGCGGCGCCACGCTGCTCGTCGCCGCCACGCGCGAGGCGGGGCTGGAGGAGGGCTTCGATGTGTTCGTCCCCGCGGCCGTCGCGGCGGAGCTGTGGACGGCGCTGCGGGATGCGGGCGCGCGGCAGGCGGGCTTCGGCGCGATCGAGACGCTGCGGATGGAGGCGGGGCGGCCGCGGTACGGGATCGACCTGACGGAGGAGACGATTCCGACGGAGGCGTACGAATCCGCCGGGCTGATGACGCGGGCTATCTCCTTCAACAAGGGATGCTACACGGGGCAGGAGGTGATCGTCCGCATTGCCCATCGCGGCCACGTGAACCGGCACCTGCGCGGCCTGCGGCTGGGGGATGCCCCCGCGCCGGGACCGCGCACGCCGCTGATCCATCCCGAGACGGGGAAAGAAGTGGGATGGGCCACGAGCGCCGCGTTCTCGCCGCTGCTGGGGGAAACGATCGCGCTGGGATACGTGCGGCGCGAGGTGCAGCCGGGGATGCAGGTGCGGATCGGCGCGGCGGACGGGGCGGCCGCGGACGTGGTGGACCTGCCGTTCGAGCGCCGCTGATGCGCGAGCACGGGCAGGTCGCCCTGAAGGAGTGGGCGGTGGTGGAGGAGGCGATGGCGGCGGGCGCCGTGTCGCTGCTGGTGCGCAAGGGCGGCATCCACGAGCGCCAGGGCGACTTCCAGGCGGAGCACCGCGAGTTCTGGATCTTTCCCACCGGCTGGCACGAGAACCGGCCGGACCTCGCGGAGCACCTGCACCCCTTCCTGGACGCCGTCGCCCCGCCGCGGGAGCGCGGCACCATCCCGTTCCGCGTGTACGCCGTGGTGGATGACGCGTACCGCATCGAGAGCGAGGCGGCGCTGGACCGGCTGGAAGGGATGCACCCGCTTGCCCCGCCCGCCGCGCACGCCCGCTTCGCGTACAAGAACCGGCCGTACGTGCACGCGCTGATCGTCCGCGCCTACCGCCTCGCCGAGCCCGCCGTGCTCCCCGACACCGCGCGCTACGAGGGATGCGTGTCGTGGGTGGATCTCGACCAGCCGATCCCCACCGCGGAACTCACGCCCGTGCTGTCGGACGAGGATTTCCTGACCGTGAAGAGCGAGATCGTGCGGCGGATGGGGACGGAGGGCGTGGTGCGGGTGTGAGATGAGGCGGGAAGGGGCGGGCGGATGGGCTGGTTTCCGTCGGAGGGGCTGACTTCCGTCGGATGGGCTGGCCTCCGTCGGGGCAGAGCGAATGAATTCGCCGCAACAACCACACGAAGTCCGCCTGCGCGGACTGCCGCCTTCCGCCTGATTCGCCGCCCCCCAGTTGTTTTCCTGAGGGAGCGCCTGCCGGCACCTTCCCGCGCCTCGAACCCCGGGCGCGACCGAAGAATCTCCTCGCCCATCCCCTGACGCCCGCTCCTCGACGGGTCTCGACCCTCTCTTGTTTTCCTGAGGGAGCGCCCGCCGGCACCGTCCCGCCGACCGAACCTTGGGCGCGACCGAAGGATCTCCTCGCCCGTGCCCTGACGCCTGCTCCGCGACGGAGCTCCGCCTCCAGAGCAGTTGAAGCCCCGTTCGGCGCGCGTAAGCGAGCCGAGACGGGGCTTATGGCTTTCCCAGCGGCGGATTTATCCGCTCAACTCGTGGCTGCGGACCCCGATTCCGCGGCGGATTCATCCGCTCACTTCGAGTTCAGGCTTCGCTTCCCCCGACGATCATCCGCTCACCTCACCGCCGGGAACTCTGCTTCCCGGCGGATCGGCTCACCTTCCGCTGGAGCCCAGGCCTTCCGCCTCCGCCTCCACTGCCGGCGGCAGATCCGGCGCCTTGTAGATGGAGATGGCGGTGGTGTCGTCCATCTGCCGCATGGCGCCGCCGGGGGGCAGCTCGTGGGTCAGGGCGTGCTCGCACACCAGCAGCCCCGCGAAGGGCGTCCGCAGCCAGATGTCGATCAGCCGGTCCAGCATCTTGGACTCATACGGCGGATCGCAGAACGCCAGGTCGTAGGCGTACGGCTCCAGCGCCTCGGCGAACGGGAGCGCGTCCTTTTTGAAGATGCGCGTCTTTTCGCGATAATGCAGCGCGGCCACGTTGGCCTTGAGCGCGTGCAGGCTGGCGGGCCGGTTCTCCACGAAGTCCGCCTTGGCCGCGCCGCGCGAGATGGCCTCCAGCCCCAGCGCGCCCGTCCCCGCGAACAGGTCCAGCACCCGCGCGCCCTTGAGCCGCGGCTGCAGGTACGTGAGCAGCGCGTCGCGCACGTGCTCCTGCGTGGGCCGCACCTGCTTGTCCGCGGGCGACGTAAGGTGCCGCCCCGCCTGCTTTCCTCCCACGATCCTCATCCGGCAGCTCCGTCACGGCGTGATCCATCCCTTCCACTTGCCCTCGTCCCAGCCCACGGTGAGGTGATTGCCGGAGCGGACGAGCGGCGTAACCAGCAGCAGCGGGTCGTCCGTCACCAGCGGCAGCACCTTGGATTCGGGGACGTGCGCCACGTGCAGGCCCCGGTCCTTGAAGCGCTTGCCGCCACGGTCCATGAGCGACTCGGCCCCAAAGCGCTCCGCGAACCGCCGCAGCTCGCCCGTGCTGGCCGGCCGCTCCTTGAGGTCCACGAAGTGGGTCTTGATGCGCCGCTCCTTGAAGAACCGCAGCGCCTTCTTGGTCTC
>DATING010000621.1:0-1844 GCA_035474555.1 Longimicrobium sp.
CTGGTGGCGAGGGACGGCGTGGTGATCGTGAGCGTGCCGGTGGAGACGGGGCCGGCGCTGCTGGTCAAGACGGCCGCGCGCGCCGCGGCGGGGCTGCGCGGGGTGAGCGGCTACCAGGACCGCGAGCGGCACACCCCCGGCGAGCTGGCGCGGATGGTCTTTGCCGGCGCGGCAACCCGCATCGACCGCCCCGTCTACGAGACGCGCTTTCCCGACGGCGCGCCCAACCGCTACCACGGCCACAAGGGCTTCAACTGGAAGCAGCTGGCGGCGCGGCTGGAGCGCGACTTCTACCTTGCCGACGTGCGCTTTTCCCCCGTCCCCGTGCTGGGACGGCTGCTGAACAGCCAGGTGTGGATGACGTGCGCTCCACGCTGACCGTCGGCGTGGTGGCCGACTACGCGGAGGAGGGGTGGCCCAGCATGGACCTGGCGGCGGAGCTGCTCGTCGATGCCCTGCGCGCCCACACCCCGCACGCGCCCACCCTGCTGCGGCCGCGGATGCCGCGCCCGTTCGGCCGCGTGCTGGGCGGGCTGGGCCCCGCGCGCAACGCGGACCGGATGCTCGGCCGGTACGTCGCCTATCCCCGCTGGCTGCGGGGGCGGGCGGGGGACTTCGGCCTCTTTCACGTGGCGGACCACAGCTACGCACACCTCGTCCGCGTGCTGCCGGCGGAGCGCACCGTCGTCACCTGCCACGACCTGGATGCCTTTCGCTCGCTCCTGGAGCCCGCGCGCGACCCGCGGCCGCGCTGGTTCCGGCGGATGATGGGCCGCGTGCTGGGCGGCTTGCAGTCCGCGGCGCACGTCGTGTGCGACAGCGATGCCGTGCACGCCGAGCTGCTGTCGTACGGCGTGCTCCCGCCGGACCGCGTGACCACCGTCCCTCTCCCCGCGCACCCCGACTTTGCCCCCGCCCCCGATCGAGCCGCCGACGCCGAGGCCGCGCGTCTGCTCGGTCCCGTCTCGGGGGACGCGACGGATGTCCTGCACGTGGGCAGCACGGTGCCGCGCAAGCGCATCCCGCTGCTGCTGGAGGCGTTCGCCCCGCTCGCGGAGGACGCGTCCGTGCGCCTGGTGCGCGTGGGCGGCCCGCTGACGGGTGCGCAGCGGCGGCGGGCGGCGGAGCTCGGCATCGAGGGGCGGATCCTCGAGCTCCCCTTCCTGGACCGGCGCACGCTCGCGGCCGTCTACCGCCGCGCGCGGCTCGTCGTCAATCCGTCCGAGCGCGAGGGATTCGGCCTGCCGCTGGTGGAGGCGATGGCGTGCGGCGCGCCCGTGCTCGCCTCGGACCTCACCGTGCTGCGCGAGGTGGGCGGCGGCGCCCTGCGCTACGTGGCGGGGGACGACGCGGACGCGTGGACGCACGCCCTCCGCGAGGAGCTCGCCCGCCTCGCATCCCCCGAAGCGCGGGACGCCGTCCGCGCCCGGTCCCTCCATCGCGCGGCACGGTTCACCCTCGCCGCGTACGCGCAGGGGATCGCGTCCGTCTACGATCGCGTGCTGGCCGGGGAGGACCCGTGAGCAACGTCAACGGAAGGATGTCGCGCAGAGTCAACAGAGTCAGCAGAGGAACTGATTCCGATCCTCTGTTGACTCTGCTGACTCCGTGTGAGGATTCTGTTGTTTCAGGGACGGAGGGCGGGCGATGAGCCGGCTGCGCGTGCTGCACGTGGGCAAGTTCTATCCGCCGCACCACGGGGGCATGGAGAGCCACGTGGAGACGCTCTGCCGCGAGTTGGCGGCGGACGTGGACGTGGAGGTGATCGTCTCCGCGGACGGCCGGAAAACTGTGCGCGAGACGGTGGACGGCGTGCCCGTCACCCGCGTCGGCACGGTGGCGAC
>DATING010000622.1:0-7228 GCA_035474555.1 Longimicrobium sp.
GGCATGTCTCACATCGCCGCCGAAATTCTGGACGCGGAGCGCGAGCATTGCCTGGGCGTGCAGCTGCTTTCCGCGGCGGAACGGGACCGGCTGCGCGAGCGCATCGTCGCACAGTACGGCAGATCGAACCGGCTGTGGGAACCGGTGGACGGCGGGGCCTCCGTGCAGGACACGGATGGATGGCGGGGCATCGGCGAGCTCGTGGGCGCGCGAAGCTGCGTGCTGCTGTTCGACGCCGGTGAGGAAGCGGAGATGTTCCACGTTCCCTCCGGGCAGGCGCTGCACGACCTGCTCGCCAACACCTTCGGCTTCGAGTTCTACGTGGCGGACACGGAGGCGGGATACCTGGTCTGCTTCAACCATCACGACGTGCTCGTGGGCTGGGGCAGCGCGGCGGATTGGATCGAGGAGCGGAGGTAGAACCGTGGTGCTGGAGACGTTGAGCCGGGAGCAGTACGCGCGGGAGTACCGGGCGGCGCACGACGCCGTCTTTCGCCCGGGCGAGCTGGAGGACGGCCCGTTCGTGAACCCGCGGTGGAGGATGGTGCTGCTGGGGACCGGCCTGTACGTGGAGGAGGACGTGTTCGCCGCGCTCGCCGCCGCCGCCCGGCAGCACGGGGATCACGAGATCGTCTTCGTGGACCGCGAAGGGCAGTTCCCCGACCAGCCGCCGGTCCGGATCGCCTGGGAGTGGGATCGCTGGGAGGAAGCGCGCTGCACGGTCCTGGGCCACGTCCACGCGGAAGTCTTCGGCGGGTCCGGCGCGTGGGGAATGGTTGCCTCGTACGACGGGTTCTGCGTGCTCGGCGGCGAGGAGTCGTTCGTGGCGGCGTTCGAGGCAGCCATCCCGGGCGGCCGGCAGGCGGTGCGGGATCGCTTCGTGGCGGCCGCCGGGAACGGGATGATCTTCACCAGCGAGACGGGACTGCGCTACGCGGCGCGCTTGGTGGCGATGGTGGGATGGAAGGACGAGGCATGACGGAACCGTTCATCCAGCCGTCCGCGCGCCCCTGGCCCAGCGGAGACTGCACACCGGTTACGCACCTGGACCTGGAGCCCGCCGAGATCGAGGACCGGCTCGGCATCCGCTTTACGCCGGGGAGCGACGATCTCGGCGAGTTCGTGGAGGCGGCGATCCAGATGGCGTCCGGGCGGCTGCTGCTCTTCCTGCGCTACACGGGCAGCCCGGCGCCCGGCACCACGGTCCTCGCCGACGCCCGCGACGATCTCCGCGCCGCCGAGAACGACGTCAACGCGCTCCTGGCACTGTAGGTCTTTCTGGCCCCGTAGCTCTTTGGTGTCGGCGCAGGCCGACCGTGTGAAGTTGTAGCCGCGATCTCAATCGCTCTCGACCGGCGGGATCTCCGCCATTCGCACGCGGATCGGCCCGCTCTCACCTGGCCGGATCGCCGGTGTCCTCACGCGGATCGGCCCGCGTTCACCCGGATCCGGCCGCTCTCATACCAGATCCGCAAAAAGATGCCTCACGCAGAGGCGCGGAGACGCAGAGAGAAAGACGGGGATGCTGTTCTCCTCCGCGCCTCCGCGTCTCTGCGTGAGGCCAGGTCGTTTAGGGTAGAGTGGCGATAGTTTATCCGGCCGCTCTCAATCCAATCCGGCCTGCTCCCCGGCGGATCCGGATGCCCCTTGCTCCCGCGCCGCCTTCTCCCGCGCCGCCGCGCCCATCGGCCGGGCGACGAAGATGGTGTGCCAGCTCTTGAGCCCGGGGTGCGCCTTGGCCTGGTGCACCTCCACCTCCATCCCTGCCCGCCGCAGCGCCTTCTCGAACGCCGGGTCTCCCCCCGCCGACCAGTACGCCAGCCGCCCGTCCGGCCGCAGCGCATCGGTCGCCCGCCGGATGCCGTTCGCGCGGTAGAGCGCGGCGTTGCCCTCCGTGGTCATGGCGGCCGCGCCGTTGTCCACGTCCAGCATGATGGCGTCGAACCCGCCGGGGTTGTCCCGCAGCACGTCGGAGACGTCGGCGTGGCGCAGGTCCACGCGCGGGTCCGCCAGCGCGTCGGCGGCCAGGGCGTAGTCCGGGTCCTGGTTCCAGCGAATCACCTCCGCCATGATCTCCGCCACGACGACCACGGCATCCGCCGGGAGCAGCCGCAGCGCGGCGCGGAGGGTGAATCCCAGCCCCAGCCCGCCGATGAGCACGCGCGTCCCGCCGTGCGCGCGCAAGGGCTCGCACACCAGCTCCGCCAGCACGTCCTCGGAATGGTGGCGGCGGGTGCTCATCAGCTCCTGGCCGTCCACCCGGATGGCGTAGTCGCCGTCATGCCGGGTCAGCAGCAGCACGCTGCCGTCCGGCGCGACGGCCTCGCCCAGGCGCTCCACTCGTTTCACGCGTCCCCTCGTTTCTGCCGGCGTGCGCGGGCGATCAGCTCGAGTGGTCGTGCACGGCGCGCCATCCCGCGGCGGTGCGCACCCACACCAGCGTGAACCATCCCGCGGCGTCCGGTGCGCCCCCGCCAAACAGGACGAAGCGCCCGGTCGCCAGCGCGGCGTCGCGACCCAGTGGGCGGATGGCCGTCTGCTCGAAGCGCAGCTCCTGCTTGGGGCGGCCGTCGCGCCACAGGCTGCGCGTGAACGACGCCTCGATGGGCGCCAGCCCCGGCCGGGGGCCGTTGGCCGTCATGTAGGTGACGGAATCCACGTACATGGCGAGGTGGCCCCGCATGTCCGCGCGGTTCCAGGCGTCCGCCGCCCCCTGCAGCGCGGCGGCGATGCTGGCCTCGTCCGCGGCCCACGTGGCGGGCGCGGAGGCGGATGCGGGCGCCGGCGTGGACGAGGGCATGGCGGGAGCGCAGGCGGCGAGGAACAGGAGCGGGACGATCAGGATCGCGCGATGCATGGGTCCGTGATTCAGGGAGATGGATGGATCCGGGCCGGTAATCTCACGCCGGTCCCGCCGGGAGGCAACGTCCGGCCGTGCCGATGTAGGGCGGCCAACGCGACCGCCCCGGCACCGCGAAGGCGCCGGGGCGGAATCCCGGTCACGGACGACGGGTCGGGGCGATCAGGGGACGATGAGCTGTCGGCAGCCGCAGCTCACGTTGCCGTACGCGTCCCTGAAGCACTGGCCGGCCCAGCCCAGTCCGTACGTCTCGCGGCAGTTGGCGTTGCAGGCCGCCGCGTCGTCCTTGAGGCAGGCCCCCGCCGTCTCGGCCGCCGCGGACGGAGCCGCGAAGGCCTGCCCCGCCCCGAATCCGAGCCCCGCCATCACCAGCGCGCCAAAGACGCCCCGAACCGCGCTCCGAGCTGAATGTCGCATGCTTCCGCTCCTTGTAGAGAGTAAGCCCGATCCCGCGCAGAACGGCTGAGCCGCCCGCGATCGTTACTGCACTTTAAGTCTGTTTATGTGATACGTCAACGCGTGATCGAGTTGATCAGCTCGTGAGCGGATTCGGAGCTTCATACCAGATCCGCAAAAAGAATGGGCCTCACGCAGAGACGCAGAGGCGCGGAGAGAAAACAACGGGAGATCAGAGGAGCAGAGGCCACCGCTCCTGTTCTTCTCTTCTCTCTGCGTCTCCGCGTCTCTGCGTGAGACGGTTGTTTTCTCGGACGCCGCCGCATCCCGCAGTCCCTCGTGCACCGGAGCTCGACCGCCGCCTTACGTGGTGGCGCGGAGAGGGCGGAGGACGAATCGCTCTCGTCCCAGTCTCCGCAACGTCCCACGGAGACGACGAGGTGCCCTGGATGGATCCAATGGATGCGGATGCCCGGCTGCCCAACAACAAGCTCCCGCGCGCGCCGGCCGGGGCCGGGGCGCACGGGAGCTCAGGAGGTGCGGACCGCCGTCAGACCGTGGCCAGCCGCAACGCGGGGACGATGGTCGGGCCGCGGCGCGACAGGCCTACCACGTGGTGAAGCGGGTCGCGCATCACGCCGCGCGTATCCACCACCAGCCTGGCGCGGGCCGCCACGCGGGCGTAGTCCACGTCCGTGTGGTCCGTCACCACCACCACGGCGTCGCTGTCCTCCAGCACCTTGTCGGTGAGGGGAACGCTGTGCAGCGGCAGGTTCTGGATGAGCGTGTGCCCGTCGTCCTTGATGACGGGGCAGAACGGGTCGTGGTACTCCACGTCCGCGCCCTTGGCCTGCAGCAGCCGGATCACGTCCATGGCCGGGCTCTCGCGCAGGTCGTCGATGTCCTTCTTGTACGCCACGCCCAGCACCAGCACCCGGCTGCCCCGGACGGCCTTGCCGTGGTCGTTCAGGCAGTCGGCCACCTTCTGCACCACGAACTGCGGCATCTCGCTGTTGATCTCGCTGGCCAGCTCGATCATGCGCGTCTTGAACGCCAGCGTGCGCATCTTCCACGACAGGTAGTGCGGGTCCAGCGGAATGCAGTGCCCGCCCAGCCCCGGCCCCGGCGTGAACTTCATGAAGCCGAACGGCTTGGTGGCCGCCGCGTCGATCACCTCCCACACGTCCACGCCCAGCTTGTCGCACGCCTGCGCCAGCTCGTTGGCCAGGGCGATGTTGATCATGCGGAACGTGTTCTCGTACACCTTGGTGAGCTCCGCCGCCTCGGCGCTGCCCACGGGGACCATGGCGTCGAACACGCGCGAGTACAGCGCCAGCCCCACCTCCGTGCACGCCGCCGTCACGCCGCCCAGCACCTTGGGGGTGTTGCGCGTCTGCCACGTGGGGTTGCCCGGGTCCACCCGCTCGGGGCTGAAGCAGAGGAAGAAGTCCTCGCCCACCACGAGCCCCGACTCTTCCAGCACGGGCATCACCACTTCGCGCGTGGTGCCGGGATAGGTGGTGCTCTCCAGGATCACGAGCTGGCCGGGGCGCAGGCCGTGCAGCACCGCCTGCGAGGCCGTGACCACGTACGACAGGTCCGGGTCCTTGGTCTTGTTGAGCGGGGTGGGGACGCAGATGGAGATGGCGTCGCACTCCGCCAGGCGCTTGAGGTCCGTGGTGGCGCTCACCAGACCCTGGGAGGTGAACGCGGCCAGCACGTCCGAGCTCACGTCCTGGATGTGGCTGAACCCGTTGTTGATCCCCTCGACCACCGCGTCGGTGATGTCGAAGCCCAGCACCCGGTAGCCGCTGCGCGCCAGCTCCACGGCCAGGGGCAGGCCCACGTACCCCAGGCCGATCACGCCCACCACGGCCTCGCGGCCTTCCACGCGGGCGAGAAGTCTTTCGCGCACGGTCACTTGCTCACTCATGGATCTCCCGGTTTTCATAAGCACGCACCGCCCGGCACGGCAGGCCGGGCACGCGGCAGGAGGGGCGCGGAATTTACAAAGTTCGCGGCGAGCGGGCAACCTCTGCGCCCGCACCACGTTGCAGAACATCGCGGCGCACGGCGCGGTCCCGTGTCACACCGGTCCACTTCCGCGTGGGCCCTGATACACCGGGTCCCGCGTTTCGGCCCATCCGGGCGCCGGCAGAGCCCGGCGGCGAGGCTGCGACGGCCCCGAAATCCAGCCGCGGCCCCGGGAATGGCGCCACGCGCGGGTGCTTGCGACGCCAGATGTTTCCGCGCCCTGGATGGACGATCCAGCGCCGCGCGCGTCACCGGCGCGCATCCACCACCATCGACCTCGCGCCGCCCCGATGGAACGGGCGGCGCGAGGCGGAGGCGGATCAGTGCAGGATCTCGCCCGCGTGGGGCGCGGTGCTCACGGTGAGCCCGTGGTCGCGCAGCAGCCCCATCACCTCGGGCAGGGGAAGCATGTCCTCGCCGGAGGTGTACTCGCCGCGGAACGGGAGATCGGGCGACCCGCCCTCCACCCGCAGCTCGGGGAGGATGGGGAGAATCACCAGGCGTCCGTCGCGCATGACCGTGTGCGGCGCCTCTTCCTCGCTCACCAGGATCTCGTGGATCTTTTCCCCCGGACGGATGCCCGAGATGGTGAGCGGGTAGTCCGGGTTCTCCGCCACGGCGAGCGCCATGTCCACCACGCGGGCCGAGGGCACCATGGGGAGAAAGGTCTCGCCGGGATGCGCGTGGGCGTACGCCGCGAACACCAGGTCCACCGACTGGTTGAGCGTCATCAGGAAGCGGCTCATCCGCTCGTCCGTGATGGGGATGGGCTGCCCGCGCCGCACCAGGTCGATGAAGTGGGGGATGGCGGAGCCGCGCGAGGCCATCACGTTGCCGTACCGCACGTTCACCAGCCGCGCCCAGGGGGTGTCCAGGTTGCCCTGCACCAGGATGCGCTCCTGGATGGCCTTGGTCATCCCCATCAGGTTCACGGGCTTGCACGCCTTGTCGGTGCTGATGCCCACCACGGACTTGGTCTCGCGCGGCCCCTCGCGCAGCGCACGCACCAGGTTTATGGCGCCGTTCACGTTGGTGTCCACCGCCGCGGAGCCAAAGTACTCGCAGGTGGGCACCTGCTTCATGGCCGCCGCGTGGAAGATCACGTCCGCCCGGTCCACCGCCCGCTTTACGTCGGGGTAGCTGCGCACGTCGCCGATCATCCAGCGCACCCGCTTGACGCTCTCGCCGAAGATCACCTCTTCGGTGGCCGTGGCCAGGCGCATGAAGTCCAGCCGCATGTAGTGCTGCTTGGCCTCGTCGCGCGAAAGCACGGTCACCGAGCGGGGCGGGCCCAGCTCGTCGGAAAGCAGGCGGTGGAACAGGCGCTGGCCCAGCGAGCCGGTGCCACCCAGGATCAGGACGTCGGCGCCGTCGAGAGTGCGGGTCATCGAAGAAGGTCCGAAGGAACGGGTGCCGCCGGGAGGCTCAGGCGGCGAAGGCGCGGTACAGTGCGCGATAGGGCAGCGCATCAAGGTCGTCCGCCAGCTCGCGGACCAGCGCGTCCCACCCGGGGCGCGCCGTGCCCGTGGCCGCGCGGAAGCGCCCGTCGTCGAGCGAGCGGTCCATCGCCAGCGACGCGTCGGGCACCAGCCGGTACCCCAGCCCCAGCGCCTCGTTCATCCGGGCCAGCAGCTGGAGCTTGGTGATGGGCTCCGACGCCGCGTGATGGAGACCGCGCAGGCCGGGAAAATCGCGGATCAGCCGCAGCACCGTGCGGGCCAGCGTCACCGTGGGAAGGCCGCTGTACACCGCGCGGCTGAAGCCGCGCAGCTCCGATCCGGGGGCGTGGTCCAGGAACCACGAAAGCAGCCCCAGCCGCACGTCGCCCGTTTCCCACCCCACGATGGAGGTGCGCAGCGTCAGGTGCGGGCCGTAGCCCACCTCGCCCACGGCCTTGGAACGCCCGTACAGGTCCAGCGCGTCGGGCGCGTCGGCCTC
>DATING010000623.1:0-3547 GCA_035474555.1 Longimicrobium sp.
CCGCCTCATCCATTTCCACGCGTACGTCGCGCCCTGCCAGGCTCCCCGCCGCGCGCTGCAAGGCCGCGCCGACGAGGTCCTCCGCCGCCGTGAGCTCCGGGCGCAGCTCCAGGGCGCCGGCCGTCATCCGCGACAGGTCCAGCAGGTCCGCCACGAAGGCGTTCAGCCGGTCCGCCTCGTCCTCGATGTCCGCCGCGCGCGCGTCGCCCTCCGCGGCGATGTCGTGCGCGAGCGCCTTGATGGTGGTGAGCGGCGTGCGCAGGTCGTGCGACACGGAGGCGATCACCGCGTCCTTCAGCCGGTCCGCCTCGCGCAGCCCCTCCGCGCGCTCCGCCTCTCCCGCCAGCCGCACCCGCTCCGCCCCCAGCGCCGCGTAGTACGACAGCGCGGCGAAAAAGCGCTGCTCGCCCGCGTCCAGCATCAATCCCCCCGCCCGCGCGATCCGCAGCACCCCCACCGTCCGCGCGCGCACCCGCAACGGCAGCGAGAGCGCGGACACCTCCGGCATGGCGGGGACGCGCGGATCCGCGTCCGGGAGCAGGCGGATCGTCCCGTCCATCCGCTCCACCACGCCCACCCCCTGCTCCGCCGCGATCTCCGCCCCGGGGGGCGGCACCGGGTCCGGCGCCAGCTCGTCCTCCGCCGAGCCGGGGAGGTAGATGCCGCACGCGTCCAGCCGCAGCGTGGTGCGGATGACCTCGGCCACGGCGTGCAGCGCCTCTTCCGCGCGGCCGGCGCTCAGCGTCTCCGCGCCCAGGGCGGAGAGGCGGTTGACCTCGTCCGCGCGGCGCCGGGCGTCCTCCGCCTCCGTGCGGGCGCGGTGGATGAGGTGCGTGGCCACGGCGGCCACGGCCAGGAAGGTGATGAGCACCATCCAGTCGCGCCCGTCCGTGACGGCCAGCGTCCAGTACGGGGGAAGGAAGAAGAAGTTGAAGCAAAGAAACGAGAGCAGCGCCAGGGCGATGCCGCGGGCGCGCGTGCCGCGGACGCTCCCCGCCAGCACGAGCAGCAGGTAGGTGAGCGCCACGTGCGCCTCGTCCAGCTGTGCGCGCAGCGACCACATGGCCGCGGTCAGGCCGGCCGTCGCGGCGAGCCAGCCGAGCCAGGGGAGAAGCGAGGGAAAAAGCGAGGGAATAGGGAATAGGGAATAGGGAATAGCGGGATTCTTTCGATCCGGGGTGCGGCGCGCGGGGGACATCGGCCTCAATCCAGCGCGCGAAAGCGGTAGCCGACGCCCGGCTCCGTGAGGATGAGCGCGGGGCGGACGGGGTCGCGCTCGATCTTGCGGCGCAGGTTGGCCACGTGCACGCGCAGGTACGCCTGCGGGTCGCCCGGCGAGCGGCCCCACACCGCGCGGAAGATCTGGTCGTGCGTGAGCGTGCGCCCCGCCTGCGCCACGAACGCGCGCAGCAGGTCCCACTCCGTGGGCGTCAGGTGGATCTCCGCCCCGTCGCGGCTCACGATGCGCCGCGCCGCGTCGATGCGCAGCCCGTCCGCCTCCGCCGGCCCGCCCTCGCCCGCGGGGGACGGCGTGCGGGCGCGGCGCAGCTGGGCGCGCACGCGGGCCTGCAACTCCGCCGCGCTGAACGGCTTGGTGACGTAGTCGTCCGCGCCCGCGTCCAGCAGCGCCACCTTTTCGCTCTCCGCGTGGCGCGCGGACAGGACGACGATGGGCGCCGTGGACCACTTGCGGATCTCGCGGCACACGCTGGCGCCCGCCGTGTCCGGGAGGCCCAGGTCCAGGACGATGAGGTCGGGCCGTTCCGCCGCCGCCCGGTCGATCCCCTCGCGCCCGTCCGCCGCCTCCACGACGCGCACGCCGTCCCCCGCGAGCGCGTTGCGCACCACGCGCCGGATCTGCGGCTCGTCGTCGATGATGAGGATGGTGAGCTCGTGCATGGCTGCATGCTACGGGCGACGCAGGGAATAGGGAATAGCGGGGGAACGGAAACGGCGGGTTACAGGGGACAGGTTACAGGTTACAGCCTGCAACGGCGTGCGCGCGCGATTTCACGGCCCGGCATCTCGAACCATCCCTGCTCGATCGCCTCCGCGGAGGCATCATCCCACATGGGCGCCCACACCTCTTCCAGGATGGCCTGCAGGTGCGGATCGTGGATTTCCATCAGGTGCCCACGGCGCGCACCGGATGCTGAAACCTGGAAATGAGCCAGGATTTCGCCCCGCATGTCGGGCCGCACCTCGCGCAGCAGTCGCTCGAGTGCATCCGCATCGAACCCGCGGGCGAGCTGCGCACGATCGTCGACGCTCAGTTGATAGGTGGAATCGGCCTTTGCCAGCCGCAGCGGCTCGGCATCCGGTGAGATCACAAGTGCTCCTGGGTCCCATCTGGGATGGCATCGATCCACCTGGACCGGTGTGAAATGTAGAGATCAGATATTAGCTGTCCGCTCTGACAAGGTCTACAGGGTGCCCGGCGGCTGTCGTGCACGTGGCCAATGGTCGATCACGGGATGGTAGATCCTTCGGTCGGCGACGGAAGTTCGCGGCACGGGACGGAACCAGCGCGCCTCCCTCAGCTCAGGAAAACAACGGAGGCGGCGGATGTGCACGGGGGCGGACTTCGCGCCTTTCCAGCGGCGAATTCATTCGCTCCTGGCGCTCGGGCCATCCTCCCGTGCACGATAGACAATCGCGACGCAGCCCTGCCCGCCGATCCCCTGCCCCTGCCGGCGGCGTGGCACTGGCCCGTGACGGACAATCCGCGCAGGCGGATTTCGTGTGTTTGTTGCGGCGAATTCATTCGCTCTGCCCGCTGTGACGATACCCCGCTTGATGAGCGGCACTCAAGTTGACACCCTTCCGTCCGCCGCATAGTCTGCCGAACGACGTTCGGGCAGAGACGGAGCAAAACAAGGCGATCATCCCAACCGGGGAACGTATGCGAATCCGAAAGATCGGCGTGGTGGGCGCGGGGACGATGGGGGCCGGGATCGCGGCGCTGGCCGCCTCGGCCGGGGTGCCCGTGGTGCTGCTGGACATCCCCGGCGAGGGCGACGACCGCGGTGGACCCGCCCGCAAGGGACTGGAGCGCATCGCCAAGAGCAAGCCGGCCGCGTTCATGGACCCCGACCGCGCCCGCCTCATCCAGACCGGCAACACCGAGGACGACCTGGAGCTGCTGGCGGACTGCGACTGGGTGGTGGAGGCCATCATCGAGCAGCCCGGCCCCAAGCAGGCCCTCTACGCCCGCCTGGAGACGCTCCTCCCCGAACACGCGCTGGTGACCACCAACACGTCCGGCATCCCCATGTCCGTCCTCGTCGAGGGCCGCGGGGAGTCGTTCCGCAAGCGCTTTCTGGGCACGCACTTCTTCAATCCGCCCCGCTACCTGCGGCTGCTGGAGATCATCCCCACGCCGGAAACGTCGCCCGAGGCGCTGGCCTCGCTCACGGCCTTCGGCGAGCGGATGATGGGCAAGGGCGTGGTGCTCGCGAAGGACGTCCCCGGCTTTATCGCCAACCGCCTGGGCGTGTACGGCAGCGTGCAGACCATGCGGCTGATGCAGGAGCACGACCTGACCATC
>DATING010000624.1:0-4689 GCA_035474555.1 Longimicrobium sp.
GGGCGGAACGCTGGAGTCGCAGCGCGCGCGGCTGAACCAGCGGGTGGAGGCCGAGGAGATCGACGGGTACCTGTGGATCGGCCCGGACGTGCTCGCCAGCAACCAGGTGGCGTACCGCGCCCGCGACGTCACCAACATGAAGGTGGTGCAGGACATCGGGCAGGCGGTGACGGCGGTGGTGCAGCAGGAGCGGCTGCGCGACAGCGGGCTCTCGGCGGCGGACGTGGCGCAGCTGGTGCGCGACGTGGACGTGCAGGCGGCGCGCGTTACGGGCGAGGGCGCGGAGGGCGCGAACCTCTTTGCCACGCTGATCACCGCGTACGTGCTGATGTTCGTCTTTCTGCAGATCATCATGCAGTACGGGCAGAACGCCATGCGCAGCGTGCTGGAGGAAAAGAACAACCGCATCGTGGAGGTGATCGTGAGCTCCGTGCGGCCCATGCAGCTGATGGCGGGCAAGGTGCTGGGATTGGCGTCGGTGGCGCTGCTGCAGATCGCCATCTGGGCGGGCTTCGCGGCGCTGGTCTCGTCGCAGTCCGGCATGCTCACGCGGCGCTTCGGGATCAGCGCCGGGGCGTTCACCGCCCTGAAGCTGGAGCCGCAGGTGTGGATGATCCTGCTGGTGTTCTTTACGCTGGGATTCGTCCTGTACGCGTCCATGTACGCCGCGGCGGGCGCGTCGGTCACGAGCGAGCAGGAGGCGCAGCAGGTCGCCCTGCCCCTGATGCTGCCGATGTTCGTGCCCATGGTGTTCATCATGCCCATCCTCACCGACCCGCTGGGGAGCACGGCGCGCACCCTTTCCATGATCCCGCTCACCTCGCCGCTGGTGATGCCGGTGCGCGCGGTGGCCACGGACGTGCCCGCCGTGGAGGTGCTCGCCTCGCTGGGGCTGCTGGTGCTGGGCACCGCCGCGGTGCTGTGGCTGGCGGGCAAGATCTACCGCGTGGGCATCCTGAGCACGGGCAAGAAGCCCACGCTGCGCGAGCTGGTGCGCTGGCTGCGGATGGCGTGAGCCGCGGGGACTGCGGGTTACAGGGGACAGGTTACAGGGGACAGCCCGCAACGACGTCCGGCTGAACGACGGAGGAGGGGCGCGCCGCATCCGGCGCGCCCCTCGTTCGTCATCCGCCGTCTACCTCCCCTGCGCGGCGCCAATGTCCGCGACCAGCAGGGTCTCCGTCAGCCGCCGCGCCCGCTGGAGGACCGCTCCGTCCGGACCAACGATCCCCGATGACCCGTACGACACCCGGCCGTCCGCACGGCCCGCCACGTCCGCGCGGATCACCCACACGCGGTTCGCGGTCGCGAGGGCGATGTCCGCGTTCCTCGCGTGGACGACGACGTCCGCCTTCTCCGGCGGGAGCCCGTTGTTCGTGGGGATGAACAGCGCGGTCGCTCCCTGCGCGGTCATGGCTCTCGCCGGCTCGGGGAAGTTGGAGTCGTTGCAGATGACGATCCCGAACGTCAGCCCCTCCACCGTGAAGACCGGCATCTGCTCGCCGGCATCGTAGACGGATTTCCGGATGGCCGGATGCAGCTTGCGGTAGATGCCGGCGACGGCGCCCCGATGGTTGACTGCCGCCGCGTTGTAGAGCCGCCCCGCGCGGATCTCCGTGAACCCGATGATCGTCGTGACGGCGTCGCTCGCCAGCGGGGACAGCACGGCATCCAGCTGGCCGCTCTCCACGTCGATCGCGAAGTCCGCCGGTCGCGCCGCGTAGTCCGCCAGGCCGCCGAGCACCGCCTCCGGGCAGCAGAGGATCTGCACCCCCTTCGCCTCGCAGCATGCCACGCGCTCGCGGATGAGCCCGATCGCCTCCATCGAGCCAGCGGGGAGGAGCGGAGTCTGGTACGCGGCAACCTTCATGGGCGGTGAGAAGTGCTTTGGATTGACAAAGAAGTTCGAACAGTGCGAACCGTGATCCACACGGCGAGCGATGCGGCTGGGGGAATTGGGCCCGTTCTGCGGGTTCAACTCGGCTGCGCAGGCGTTCTCATCAGGTAGAGTCGCCTAGAGTCGCCCACGAGTACGCAAGAACTTGGGATCTCTGTTAGAGGAGGCCGTCAGCGATCATTGACATCCAGTCGTGCGTGGGCGATCGTTAACATCGGATTACCTGTTAGCGATCGTGAACATGGGTGCGCCATGAGAGTTCGAACCATCCGGGAGATTGGACTGCTGGTTCACAATGAGCGCAAGCGGCAGGGACTGTCTCTGCAGGCAGTTGCCGAGCGCGTAGGGTGCACGCGCCAGTGGGTTGCGGAACTGGAGGCTGGAGGTGAGCGGCTGGAAGTCGCGCTCGTGCTGCGCACGCTCAACGCGCTCGGGATCCGCATCGACACGTCCAGCGAGCACCCCGCGCCATGAACGTACCTCCCGAGCTCATCGTCCTGCTCGACCGCGTGGTGGTCGGCACCCTCACGCCCCTCCCGGCGAGCCACGTCTATCGCTTCCGCTATACCGACCGCTGGATCCACGACCCGTACGCCTACCCCGTTTCGCTGGCCCTCCCGCTCGCCGCACCAGGGTACGAGGGAGTACCGGTGCGGAACTGGCTTCGCGGTCTTCTTCCCGACAACGAAACGCGCCTGCGGGAAGTCGAGCGGGAGTTCGCCGTGTCCCGCGACGATCCATACGCCGTCCTCGCGCACATCGGCGAGGACTGCGTGGGCGCGGTCCAGTTCGCGCGGCCTGAGCGCGCGCAGGAGATCGCCAGCGGGCGCGCGAAGTCCGACATCGAGTGGCTGGACGAGGCGACGCTGGAGACGCTGCTCGGGGAGGTGGCCGCCCGTGCGACCCCCGACCGCCGCGCCGTGCGGACGGGACAGTTCAGCCTTCCGGGCGCCCTGGGCAAGGTCGCGCTGGTTCGCGACGAAGCGGGGGGGCGTTGGGGACGGCCCACCGGGCAGTGGCCGAGCACGCACATCCTCAAGCCGCCCATGCCGGGCGTCGCCTGGCACAACGAGAACGAGCACTATTGCCTGCGCCTGGCGGAAGCGGCCGGGCTTCCGGCAGTGGCCTCGGAGATCGTGCGGGCGGGCGCGCGGAGCGCGATCTCCGTACTCCGTTACGATCGGGACCGGCACCCTGACGGCGGCCTGTCGCGGCTGCACCAGGAGGACATGGCGCAGGCCCTGGGCCTGGATCCACAGCTCAAGTACGCGGCCGAAGGCGGAGCCGGAGTTCGCGAGATCGTACGCCTGCTGCGGGACTATGCGCATCCCGACGATGTTGGCGCGTTCATTCGCTACGTCGGCTTCTCCTGGATCACGGCCGCGACCGACGCACATCTGCGTAACTTCTCGGTCCTGATCACCGCGAGTCAGACCGCCAGGCTCGCACCGCTGTACGACCTGGCCAGCGCGCTGGGCCTGCCTACGGGACGTGGCCGTCGCGCTCCGCTGCGCCTGGCGATGTCGATCGGGGGGACAACCGCGCTGGACGAGATCGACCGTGCGGCATGGGAGCGGGAAATCCAACGGAGCCGGCTCCCGAAGTCGGTGCTCGCGGACCTGGGTGCGCTTTGCGGGCGAGTGGCGGAAGAAGCCGGGGGCGTGGCCGAACGCCTGATCGTGGAGGAAGGGCTGGACGCCAGGTACCTTCGCCGCCTGGCCCGGGACCTCGCCGCCCGTGCGAATGGCTGCCAGCTGCGGCTCTCGCGCCTGTTGCTGAACGGCAGGAGCCAGACTGTAATCGATCACTGACATCGCCGTCGATGTAAGCGATCGCTGACTGGCTGTTCGGGCAGTCTGAACTCCCTGCAGAGAGGTATAGCAGGCAAGTCACGGCGGCTGGTCCCGCAGGCGCCCCTGTTGTCGTTCCTCCGATACCCATCCATCTTCTCTATCAAACGAAACCGGCGGAGAGCCTGAGGCCCTCCGCCGGTTCCGTCCATCCACCGAATCCGTTCAGCCTGTCGGCCGGCCGGCTCAGTACATGTCGCCCATGCCGCCGCCGCCCGGCATGCCGCCGCCGCCGCCGCCGGCCTGCTGCTTCTCCGCCTTCTCCGTGACCACCGCCTCGGTGGTCAGGAGCAGGCCGGCGATGCTCGACGCGTTCTGCAGCGCCGTGCGGGTCACCTTGGTGGGGTCGATCACGCCGGCCGCCACCAGGTCCTCGTACTCGTCCGTGCGCGCATTGTAGCCGTAGTTGGCTTCCTTGCTGTCGCGCACCTTCTGCACGACGATGCTGCCCTCGACGCCCGCGTTGGTGCTGATCTGGCGGATGGGCTCCTCCAGGGCACGCTCCACGATGCGCACGCCGATCTGCTCGTCGCTGTCATCCAGCGTGAAGCTCTTGAGCGCCGCCTGGGCGCGCAGCAGCGCCACGCCGCCGCCGGGGACGATCCCCTCCTCCACCGCGGCGCGGGTCGCGTGCAGGGCATCCTCCACGCGCGCCTTCTTCTCCTTCATCTCCGTCTCGGTGGCCGCGCCCACGTGGATCACCGCCACGCCGCCGGCCAGCTTGGCGAGACGCTCCTGCAGCTTCTCGCGGTCATAGTCCGAGGTAGTCTCCTCGATCTGCTGACGGATCTGCGTGCAGCGGCCTTCGATGTCGGCCTTCTGGCCGGCGCCGTCGATGACGGTCGTCTCGTCCTTGGTGATGCGGACGCGCTTGGCGGTGCCGAGCATGCCCAGCGTCACCGACTCGAGCTTGATGCCGAGGTCTTCGCTGATGACTTCGCC
>DATING010000625.1:0-1973 GCA_035474555.1 Longimicrobium sp.
GGGCGTGGGACCGGATGCGCGGGTGGGGATCTGCGCAGAGCCGGGCCTGGAGATGGTGGTGTGGGTGCTGGCCGTGCTCAAGGCGGGCGGGGCGTATCTCCCGCTCGACCCGGCGTACCCCGAGGAGCGGCTGCGCTACACGCTGGAGGACTGCGCGCCCGCGGCGCTCCTCACCGAGCCCGCGCTGCGCCCCCTGTTCTCCGGAGCGACCGTTCCCGTGGTCGAGCTCGGGGCATCGGGCGCGGCGTGGGACGAAGGGCCGGCCGGGAACCCGGAGCGCGGCGGGCTCACGCCGGACCACCTTGCGTACGTCATCTACACCTCCGGCTCCACCGGCCGTCCCAAGGGTGTGCGCGTGCCGCACGCGAGCCTCGGCGCCACGCTGGCCGTGGCGGGTGAGGCGTTCGGGTCCGGCGCCGACGACCGCGTGCCCTCGCTCGCCTCCTTCGCCTTCGACATCTGGCTGTTCGAAACGCTCCTTCCCCTGCTGGGCGGCGGCACCGTGCGGCTGGTGCCGCGCGAGCGGGTGCCCGACGTGCCGCGGCTGGTGGAGGATCTCGCCGGGTGCACCGTGCTGCACGCCGTGCCGGCGCTGATGCGCCGCATCGTGGAGGAGGTGCGCGGTGGTCCGGAGGGGGTGCTGGGCACCCTGCGCCGCGCCTTCGTGGGCGGCGACGCGGTCGCGCCCGACCTGCTGGAGGAGATGCGGGCGGCCTTCCCGGCGGCCGCGATCTACGTCCTCTACGGCCCCACCGAGGCGGCGATCATCTGCGCCACGCACCGGCTGGGCGGGGAAGCGGCGGCGCGGCAGATGGTGGGGCGGCCGCTGGGGAACGCCGCGCTCTACGTGGTGCAGCCCGGGGGAAGGGTGGCGCCGGCCGGCGTTGCCGGAGAGCTGTGCCTGGGCGGCGCCAGCGTGGCGCGCGACTACCTGGGGCGGCCGGGGCTCACGGCCGAGCGCTTCGTCCCCGATCCCTTCTCGGCCCAGCCGGGGGCGCGGCTGTACCGCACCGGCGACCGGGTGCGGTGGGTGGAGGAACGTGCGGAAGCGGGTGCGGAATCCACGGACTCGCGCACTGACGCACTGACGCACTCACGCACTCACGCACTGGAGTTCCTGGGCCGGACCGACCACCAGGTGAAGGTGCGCGGGTTCCGCATCGAGCCGGGCGAGATCGAGGCGCGGCTGCTGGAGCACGCCGGGGTGCGCGAGGCGGTGGTGCTCGTGCGCGCGGACACGCCGGGCGAGAAGCGGCTGGTGGCCTACGTGGCGGGCGACGAGACGGCCGGGGCGGACGTGCTGCGGGTGCATCTCTCCGGGCTTCTGCCCGAATACATGGTGCCGGCGGCGTACGTGCGGCTGGATGCGCTTCCGCTGACGCCGAACGGGAAGATCGACCGCAAGGCGCTTCCCGCGCCCGAGGGCGATGCGTTCTCCGCGCGCGGGTACGAGGCGCCGTCGGGCAGGGCGGAGGAGGCGGTCGCGGCGATCTGGGCGGAGCTGCTGGGAATCGGGCGCATCGGGCGCGGAGACGACTTCTTCGCGCTGGGCGGGCATTCGCTGCTCGCGGTGCGCGTCGTCTCGCGGGTGCGGCTGGCGCTGGGCGTGGAGGCCTCGCCGCGCGACGTGTTCGAGCGGCCCGTGCTGGCGGACTTCGCGCGGGGGGTGCAGACGGCCGCGCGCGCGGAAGCGGCCGCGATCGAACGTGTGGATCGCACGGGCAACGTCCCGCTGTCGTTCGCGCAGCAGCGGCTGTGGTTCCTGGAGCAGCTCGGGAACCTGGGCAGTACCTACCACATGCCCATGGGCCTGCGGCTGCGGGGCGAGCTGGACCGCGGCGCGCTGGCGCGGTCGCTGGACCACATCGTCGCCCGCCACGAGGTGCTGCGCACCTCCTTCCCGACCGTGGATGGCGAGCCGGTCCAGCACATCGCCCCGGCCGGGGAGAGCGCCTTCCGGCTGGTGGAGCACG
>DATING010000626.1:0-2427 GCA_035474555.1 Longimicrobium sp.
CGGGCTTGCGCGCGGGACGGGGAGAGTCGTCGTCGTCCGCGGCGTTGGAGGCGGTGTCGGCGGCTTCCTCGCGCTCGCCCTGCAGGCGGCGCTTGAGGATCTCCATCAAATCGATGATGTCGGATTCCCCATCCGACTCGCGCTCCTCCACGTGCACCACGCCCTCGCCGGAGCGCTCCTTGGCCCGCACCACCTTGAGCAGCCGCTCGGCGGAATCGTCCTCCAGCTCCTTGGGGTCCAGCGCATCGTCCAGCCGCTTGCCGATCTCGCGGTCCATCGTGCGCACGGCGGCCGCATCCGGCTGGGCGGGCTCGGGAAGGCCCACGGTCTCGGGGGTGCGCAGCTCGTCGGCAAAGCGCAGGGTCTCGGCGCGCAGGATGCCGTTCTCGGCCATGATGGCGACCAGGTACTCCTTGGCCCGCATCACGAAGGTGGCGATCCCCGCGCGGCCCGTCTCCTCCATCACCCTGGCCAGCAGCCGGTACGCCTTGGTGGACTGCCCGGCGGGCGTCAGGTAGTAGGCCCGCTCGAAGTACATGGGATCGATGTCATCCACCTTCACGAACTGCCGCAGGTCGATGTCGCGCGTGCGCTCGGGCGCCAGCCGCTCCAGCTCGTCGTCGTCGGCGATGACGAAGCGGTCCTTCTCGATCTCGTAGCCGCGGACGATCTCGTCGGAATCCAGCTCGCGGTCGTCGCGCGTGGTGAAGTAGCGCCGGTTGAGCGGCGTGCCCTCGGGCGAGACCATCCGCAGCGACACGCGGTTGGAGCGGTTGGCCGCGTACAGGGCCACGGGAATGCTCACCAGCCCAAAGGTGATGGTCCCCGACCAGAACGACCGGGTGACAGGCTCCTGCTCGGCGTCGAACGCGTCGTTGTCAGGCACGCTTGCGCTCCTTGCCCGCCCCGCCCGTGGCGGCCAGGCTCTGCTCCAGCACGTCGGCCAGCGACACGTCCGTCTTGCGGATGGCCGCGCGGGGGAACTTGACCACCTTGCCGGCCGCCTTGGCCTCCATCAGCTCCACCACGCGCTCGCGGTACTCGTCGTGGTACTGGGTGATGTCGAACGGGTCTTCCATGGCCTTCACGAGCTGCTTGGCCATGGCGATCTCACGCTCGTCCAGCTCGCGGCCGGTGGGGGCCGCAAGCGCGGAGGCGGGCACCACCTCGCCCGCGTGGCGCAGGGTGATGAGCATCAGGTAGTCGCCCTCGGCCCGCAGCGCGCCCACGTACGCCTTGTTGCGCATGGTCCAGCGCGCCACGCCCTCCACGTTGCGCTTGCGCATTGCCGCGGCCAGGGCGAAGTAGGCCTCGTCCTGCTCGTCCGGCCCCAGGAAGTAGGGGCGGTCGTACCACTGGTGCGTGATCTCTTCCGGCGGCACGAAGCGGGTGACCTGGATCTCCCGCGACGGCTCGGGGACGACCCCGGCGAGGTCCTCCTCGTCCAGGATCACCATGTCGCCCTCGTCCGTGGGGTACGCGCGGCGGATTTCGGCGGGACCCACGACCTTGCCGGTGTCCGGATCCACCATGTGCTGCTTGACGGGCTCGTGCCGCTTGGCATCCAGCAGCCGAAAGTGCACGGCCCGGTCCTGCACGGCGGAGTACAGCTTCACGGGCACGTCCACCGCGCCGAAGCAGATGCTGGCCTTCCAGATCGCCCGCGCCGCCATCAGCCATCCTCCCGTTTGCTCTCCTCGTGGCACTCGTGGCAGAGCACCTCGCCGGTCTCGCGATCCACGGTAAAGCAGTGCTCGCACGCGGCGCGGTCGCATGCCGCGCACCGGCGCTGCGTCTGCAGCACGTGCGGGTGCTCGCACAGGTCGCACGTCTCCGTGCCGCCGTCCAGCCAGTAGGGGAGCGTCTTTGGGTTCGCCATGCTGGACGGTCCGGGCAAGTTGTTTGCCAGTGCGGGGACCACATCGCGGGCCGACGGGAGGTGATCCGGCACGATCGGCGATTGTGCGGACATGCGGAGCCCGAGCAGCGCCCCCACCGCTCGCCGAGGCTCGCACCTCCCCCAAAAACCCCTGGGGGAGGTTGGGCACGGGCGAGCCCCGGCGCGATCGAGACCTTCGTGCACGGGCTCGGCGGTGCAGTCCGCGCAGGCGGACTTCGTGCCGTCGTAGCTGCGGTTTCAACCGCCTGGACGGAGGGCGGCAAACGCGTCGGGAACTCACCCGCGGGGCTCCACCGAGCGCCCCCACCGCTCGCCGAGGCTCGCACCTCCCCCAAAAACCCTGGGGGAGGTTTGGCGCGGGCGAGCCGCGGCGCGATCGCGGCCCTCGTGCACGGGCTCGGGCGTGCAGTCCGCGGAGGCGGACTTCGTGCCGTTGGAGCCGCGGTTTCAACCGCCTGGACGGAGACGGACAAACACGCTGGGACCCACACGGAGCCTCTGCGTACGCTCTATCTTCCTCTGCGAAC
>DATING010000627.1:0-3221 GCA_035474555.1 Longimicrobium sp.
GAACGAGGGGGGAGGGGGCCGGGGGGTGGGGGCCTACTCCGCCGGCGTCTCCCAGCGCAGCTCCCACTCGCAAAAGGCGTCGCCCTGCAGCGAGCAGCGCACGTGGCGCACGGTGGCGTTCACGCCGCCAGCCAGCTGCACGGCGTGCAGCAGGCCGCCCGTCTGCCGGCGGCAGAACACGGCGTCGCCGGGGTCGAAGCCCACCAGCCGCAGCACGGCACGGCCCGCATCCTCCTCCACCACTTCCTGGTTGCCGGGCTGGTAGAACAGCCGGAACAGCGACACGCGCTGCAGCAGGAACTCCGCCGGCGACTTCTTGCGCAGGATGCCGCTGTAGTGCTCCACGCCGGCGCTCGCGATGCTGAACGCGCCCGACCGCTCCGGCCAGTCCGGATGCTCGGCACCGAGCTCCGCATCCACGGCGCGCCACAGTGCTAGCAGCAGCTCCAGCGGCACCTCGTCCGTGGCGCCGGCGGCCTGCACGCGCGCCAGGTCGTCCGGCGGCAGGCGACCCAGCACGCGCGCGACGCCGTCCTCGTCCGCGATGCTGCGGACGAATGCCAGCGTAGACCGGAGCGTGGAGCCCTTGGCGTGCTGCACGGGGAGCGTCGTCGTGGCCATCGATCAGGGCCTGGGGTGGATGATGATCCGGTGCTCGGTCGTAAACCCGTCGCCGTATGTGGCCACGGTCACGGGCGCGCCGTCCAGCCAGCGCGGGTCGGCGGGTACGTAGCCTTCGGGATACGGGCGGCCCGTCGCGCCGTCCACCAGGGATGCGACCGTCTGTCCGTGGGCCTCGCTGTAGACGGTTCCCTGCTGAACCATCATCGTCTCCCCGGAGGCCAGCGCGACCTGCAGCGTGTCGCCGCGGGCGGTGCGGAGGGTGCCGTCGCGGCGGCCGGCCAGCGGGGGCAGCGAGCCGAGGCCGTCCGCCGGCCACGCGCGGGCGTTGCGGTGGCGCAGGTGCACGAACGGCTCGCCCGGCGTGCTGCCGCGCACCTCCGCGAAGCTGTTCAGCAGGCGCCGCGCGACGACGGGGCGTGCGGGATCGTGCTCCAGGCGGCCGTCGCGGTACCGCATCCACCGGCCCACCAGGTACGTGCCCGCGCCGCGCCCCGGCTCCGCGCCGCCTTCCCAGCGCGTGGCGATCAGGCGGCACTCCCCGCCGGCCGCGGGGCGCACGAACGAGCCGTCCGTCGTGAGCTCCTGCACCTGCACGCGCGTCGGCGCGCGCGCGGCGTCCCGCCCGTCGAAAATGCTGAGCCGGTGATGGCTCACACCCAGCCCGTTGCCCGTCCCCTGCCACTCGGCGACGATCGTCTCCGCCCGCCCGTCCCCGTCCAGATCGCCGGTGAGGGCGCGGAGCGATTGCGGATCTCCTGCCAGGCTGTAGTCCGCCGGCCACGCGTGCTGCGTGCGCCCGTCCGCCTCCACCCGCACCGTAACCGTCGTGTCGCCGAAGCACGTGCAGGCGCGGCGCCCGTCCGGCAGCGCGATGCAGTGCGCGCGCACGCAGCCGGTCACCTGCGCCTCCGCCGGCGCGCCCGCGACGACGAGCGCCGGATTCCGCCCCGCGGTACAGGGTACGTCCGTGCGCCACGCCTGGGCGGATGCGGGCTGCGCGGCTGCAGGCGCGGCGGCGAGGAGTGCGGCGCAGGCGAGCAGGATGGCAGTGCGGATGATCATCGGCGGGAGCGCAGGAGGACGGACGCCATCACACGGGCGCGGATGATAGCGGATGCCGCGCGCCACTGTTCCATCCCGCTCGCAAAACCCTGCTCTCGATCCCCAGCGCAACGCACGGCACTCGCCCGTTCCGGACCCGTCGGCGAAGGCCGACATCACGTTTTCGGTGCCGCGATTTCAATCGCCGGGGCTGGATGTGCGCCACGCGACGGGATTTCGACGTGCGAGATCCTACGCCGTCGCGAACTCCATCGTCGCAAGCGCGCGGCGGTCGGGCTTGCCGCTGCCCAGGCGCGGGATCTCGGGGAGGATGAAGATCGCCTTGGGCACCTTGTACCCCGCCAGCCGCGTCCGCGCGTGCGCCACCACGTCCGCCTCCGCCAGCATCGCATCCCCCCGCGCCACCACGAACGCGCGGCCCACCTCGCCCCACTTCTCGTCTGGCACGCCGACAACCACGGCCTCCGCCACGCCGGGGCAGTCCGCCAGCGCCGCCTCCACCTCCGCGGGAAAGACGTTCTCGCCGCCGGAGATGTACATCTCCTTGCGCCGCCCGCAGATGCGATACGCACCGTCCGCGTCGCGCATCGCGAGGTCGCCCGTGCGCAACCATCCATCCGCCGTGAACGCATCCGCCGTCTGCGCGGGATTGCGCAGGTATCCGCCGAAGACCTGCGGGCCGCGCAGCAGCAGCTCACCCGGCTCGCCCGCCCCCGCCTCGCGGCCGTCGCCCGCGTCCAGGCGCATCTCCAGGTACGGCACCGGCCAGCCGACGCTCCCCGGCCGCCGCACGGCCTCGTCGTCCGCGATGGCGAAGCAGTTGGGGCCGCACTCCGTCAGGCCGTAGCCCTCGCGGAAGGTGTAGCCGGCGGCGCGCACGCGCTCCGCCAGCGACGCGGGGCACGGCGCGCCGCCGGACACCAGCCGGCGCAGGCGCGGCAGCGGGCGGCCCCAGCGCGGCGACTCCGCCAGCATCAGCAGTTGCGTGGGGACGGTCAGGGCGACCGTGCACCCCTCCTCCTCCATCATCCGCAGGAAGTCGTCCGGCTCGAACGCATCCACCAGCACCACCGTGCCCCCGCGGTGCCAGAGCGGCGTGGCGAACACGTTCCATCCGCCCGTGTGAAAGAGCGGCGTGCTCACGGGCGCCACGTCGTCCGCGCCCAACTCCCACGCGGTCGTCGTCGCGGCGGCGTTCCAGTAGACCTGCCGGTGCGGAAGGACGGCGCCCTTGGGCCGCCCCGTGCTCCCGGACGTGTAGAGGATGAGCAGCGGATCATCCCCCTCCACCTCCACGTCGTCCTCGGAGATCGTAGCACCCGCGAGCAGGCCGGGCGCGTCGCCGTCCAAATCGATCCAGAGCGCGTCCGCCGATGCGTCCTGCGCCTTGCCGTGGAAGCGCGCTTCGCCGATCAGCAGGTCGGGGCGCGCGTCGGCCAGGATGGGGGCCAGCTCGGCGGCGGAGAGGCGCCAGTTGAGCGGCAGCAGCGCCGCGCCGATGCGCCCGCAGGCAAAGAACAGCTCCGCCACCTCGC
>DATING010000628.1:0-1649 GCA_035474555.1 Longimicrobium sp.
GTGCGAAAGTGCGAAAGTGCGAAAGTCGAAGGTAACGCGGATCAGGGCACGGAGATCGTGACGCCGACCTGGGCGGCGGGGGGCGTGTAGGGGAGGATGGGGGTGCGGAAGCGCTGCCACCGGTCGCGCGCGAAGACGGAGCCGCCGCCCGCGCCCAGCCCCAGCCCCAGCACGCCCCCGGCCAGCCCGGTCAGGATCGTGGGGCCCGCGATGCCGCCGTCGTCCACCTCCGTGGCGATCAGCGGCCCGCTCACCAGCCCCGCCGCCGCGCCGATGAACAGCCCCGCCAGCGCCCAGCGCCGCGCGGACCGGCGCCGGTCCGTCCCCAGGTTCTTCTCCAGCCGCTGCACGGCCGCCAGCGGAAACCGGTACGCCGTCCCCGTGGACGCCTCGCGCACGCCCAGGCTGTCGCCCTGGTACAGCACCAGCTCCCCCTGGATCACGCCGTCGTGCAGCGCGGGCGCCCCCACGCGCACGGTGTCGCCCGGCTGCAGCGTGTAGGGCGCGTCCTGCGCACCCGCCGCGCGCGGGAGCACGGTGGCGAGCGCGAGGGCCATCAGCAGGCGGGTGAACGGGGTGCGCATGCAGGTCGTCGGATGGAAAGAAAGGGGTGGCATCGGCGGGGCGGATGGGCCGCGCGGCGGAAACATCCCGCCCGCGGGCACATCACACAAGGGCAGCCATCGCCGCGGCGAATCCGTCGCGGCCGAGCGCGTGGCACGGCGCGCGCATCCATGCATCCCCGCGGGCCCACACCGGGCCTGCGCATCCGCCACACCGACGGAGGTATGGCATGTCAGACATGGATACGGGCGGGCCGGTACGCGGTACGGGACCCGAGACGGTGCGCGAGACCGAGACCGTGCGCCAGACGGTGCGCGAGACGGGGCCGGGAACGCTGCACGAACCCGTGCGCGAGCCGGCCGGGCCGCCGGCGCGCGGGTCGGGAGGCACCAACCTGCTGCTGATGGGGCTGGTGGTGATCGTGCTGGGGCTGGTCGCCTGGTTCGTGATGAACCGCGGCAACGGCGGGGGCGACGTGGACGTGGACGTAAACGTGCCCTCCGTCGAGACGCCCGACGTGGAGGTCAAGGAGTCCGGCAAGTAGCGCGGTTCCTCTCTGGTTGCGGGCGCGGCGGGCGATCCATTTCGCTCCGCCGCGTTCGTCGTTTCTTCCCGCGCGTGCCGGCCCCGTCAGCCGAACGGCCGCGCGGCGACGGACAGTGCGATCAGCCACTGCGCGGTCCAGTACGTGGACAGCACCACCATCTGCCCGTACGGGTGCCGCTCCCGGAACCGCCCCCACGCCAGCACCGAGTCCGAGACGACGAACAGCGCCGCGCCCGTCAGCGCCAGCAGCGCCGGCGTGGTGCCGAGCGCCATCCACCGCTCCGCCGCCTGCCACGCCATCCCCAGCAGCGCCGCCGCGTACACCGCCACGGGGGCCCGCAGCCGGCCCAGCCGGTCCCACAGCGCCCGCATCAGCACGGCGCCGAACGCGGCGAGCACCAGCAGCGCGAGCGGCGCACGGAGCGTCAGGGGCCACGGGGCGAACGCGGCGACGTAGAACCCGTGCGCCACCAGGAAGCTGGCGAGCCCCGCCACGAAGCGGTCGCGCGGCAGCATGAGGAACACGTCGCCCGCGAGGG
>DATING010000629.1:0-1646 GCA_035474555.1 Longimicrobium sp.
AAGAACCGTCGATGTGGGAAATGGGTGAACGCTTTCTCGAGATGGAAAGGGCGCTCGACCGCCGGGTAGATCTGCGGTTCCATGCTCCCGGAGAGTTTCTGCGGAGACTTGAGGAAGGCACCGGCTTCATCCCGCGCGTGATGCAGGAGCCAAGGCTCTGGATCATCGGGTTTGAGAGCCAGCTGAACGCCCTCGTGAACCAACGCAGGATCACTTCGAAGGCAGAGAGGGCGCTAGGGAGCCGCGAGAAGGCCGTTGCATGGCTGTCGGAGAAGAACTGGGCGCTCGGCGGATCGCGGCCCGTGGACCTCACGTCGAGCAATGCGGGGCTCCAGAGGGTGGAGCGCATTCTTGGGCGGCTTGAGCAGGGGATGTCCAGCTGACACGCGCTCAACGTCGCTCCAGCGGAACCCCGCGCGGGCCAGCGGGGTTATCCAGGGTTCACGCCCGCGACTTCCATCCATCGTGTAACCCGCTGCCACTGTTCGGCTTGGGGGAACGGATCGTGCACTTTACGCGCGTCCGCACGATGGTTTCGGGACCGCGATTCCTTTCGCCGCTGGTGAAAGGCCGCGTATTCGCTTGCTCAACGGCGGCACCGCATGATCCGATCTCCCTCCGCGCCCCTGTACGCGGCCCTCGTGGGCCTTGCCACGGGTCTGGCATTCAGCACGGCCAGCGGCGAGCATGCCATCCTGTCCGCCATCCCCGCCGTCTCGGAGCTCACGCCCCACCTGCCGGACGAGCCCATGCCCGCGCTGACCCACGCCGCCATGGCGCTGGCCGCGCGCGAGGCGGAGGGGCACCTGCAGGCAGGCCGGCCGTGGGCGGCGTGGAAGGAGCTCCGCGAGTACGTGCAGAAGCCGGCCGACGCGCCGGACGCCGTGGTGCTCCTGGGCGCGCGGGCGGCGGCGGGGTGGGACGGATGGACCCAGGTGCGCCGCCTGCTCCACGACCGTGACTGGCTGGCGCGGCGCGGGCGGGGCGAGGGGCTGTACCTGCTGGGCCGGGCCCATGCGGCCAAGCAGGACTGGGCGGCCGCGGCGGATGCGTACCGGCGCTACCTGGAGGTCCGCGGCGCGGAGCGGAAGCCCGAGGCGGCGGCGCGGCTGGGGATGGTGCTGGCCCGCGCCAAGGATTCCGCCGGGGCCGGGCGGGCGTACGCCACGGCGGCGGGCGAGCGGTCGGCGGCGGCGGACTGGATGCGCGCGCTGGAGGCCGAGGCGCTGGGGCAGGCCGGCGACGCGGGGGTCGTGCGCGCGGCGTCCGCGCCCAGCGCCAGTGCCCCCGTGCGGCTGCGGCAGACGCGCGCGGAAGCACGCTACCGGCTGGCGCGCGGCGACACGGCGGGCGCGCTGGACCGGCTGGAGCGCGAGGAGCGGATCCTGGCGGCCGCCGAGGCCGCGCCCCAGGCGGCGGAGCTGGCCCTGGAGCACGCGCGCCTGCTGCGGACGGCGGGCCGGAGCGCCGAGGCCCGCGCGGACCTGCGCCGGGTAGCCGCGGACGCCAACGTCCCCGGCGCCCTGCGGGTGCGCGCGGCCACGCGGCTGGGCGAGATGGCGGGTACGCGCACGGCGGACGAGGAGCTGGCCCGCGCCGCCGCGTACGAGGCGGGTGACCGGCCGGGGCTGGCCGCGCGCTCCCTG
>DATING010000630.1:0-8833 GCA_035474555.1 Longimicrobium sp.
GCTCATCAACGCCCACGACCACCTGCACCGCAACCACTACGGCCGCCTGGGCGCGCCGCCGTACCCCAACGCGTACGCCTGGGGCCGCGACATCCACGCCCGCAACGCCGCCGAGATCGCGGACGGCCGCACGCTCCCCCGGCGCGAGGCCCTGCTGCGCGGCGCGTGGAAGAACCTGTTCGCCGGCGTCACGACGGTCGTGCACCACGACGCCTGGGAGCCGGACTTCGCGCGCGACTTCCCCCTCCGCCTCGCCCGCGTGCGGCCCATCCACTCGCTCGGCTTCGAGCCGGAGATCGCGCGGGCCGCCGCGGCGGATGCGGGGACGTCGCCCTGGCCCCTCTCCGTGCACCTGGCCGAGGGCGTCGACGCGCTCTCCGCCCGCGAAGTGTGCGACCTGGGTGACCTCGGCCTGCTGGACGAGCGGCTGATTGCCGTGCACGTGGTGGGGCCGGATGCGGACGGCATCAGGAGATTGCGTGCGTCCGGCGCGGCGGTGGCGTGGTGCCCCACGAGCAACCACTTCCTCTTCGGCCGTACGGCGCCCGCGGAACTGCTCGCGCCCGGGATGGACGTGCTGGTCGGCAGCGACTCGTTGCTGACGGGCGACGGCGACCTGCTGGACGAGCTGCGCGCCGCCCGCCGCCTGGGAGTGCTGGATGACGCGCGCCTGCTGGATGCCGTCGGCGCGACCGCGGCCCGTCGCCTCGCGCTGCCGCCGCCGTCGCTGGAGCCCGGCGCCCCCGCGGATCTCGCTGTCTTCCGCCGCCCCGTGCTCCACGCCACCGCCGCCGACGTCGCGCTGGTGGTGGTGGATGGCCGCGTGCGCCTCGCCGACCCCGCCCTCGGCCCCCCGCTCGACGTGCTCGGCATGGCGCCGGAGCCGATGACGGTGGGCGCCGTCACGCACCGGGTTTCGGCCGCATGACAAGACGAGCGATGCCGGATCGGCATCGCTCGTCTTTGCTTGGATGTGCGGCTGGGACGATTCGCGACTACGAGGCGATCGCGCCGAGCAGGTTTTTCGTTGCCTCCGTTAGCGCATTCCAGTCCGGTGCGCTGGAATCCGATGCGGCGCCGATCGCGGTGAGCGCGGACTTCGCCGTTTCGTCATCCCCCACCAGCGCTTTCGCGCTCTCCAGCGTTCGGCGCGTGCGGCCCTCGCGGAAGAACGCGGCGTCTCGGCGCGCGGCAGCCAGACGCGCGGCTTCGACCCACGCACCCAGGGCGTAGCGGTCGGGGTCTACGGCGAGCGACTCCGCTTCGCTCGCTTCCCTCACCAGCGGCAGCAACTCGGAGGGATCGGCGCCGGCACGCTCGGCAATCGCGTCAAAGCTGGACGCGGCCACCGTACCGGCCGTGTTGCGATTGCGCAGTCCATCCGCAATCCGCGCAGCGAGCAATCGTGTGTTCGCCGTGTCCCTGGCGTGAACCGCTAGCTCCAGATCCACGATCTGTGCTCCGAGCCGGACGGCGTCAATCTGTTCCGCGCGCAGATCAACCGCGGGAATGGCACTGGGTTCGATCGCTGTACCACCACCCCCACGATTTCCAGACCATCCAGGTTGATCAAGCCATCCCGCGGGCAGCCCGGCCGCCGGGTTCTCCATCATCGCCACCGCGTGCGACGGCTCGCGCACCGCGCCGCCCTGGCTCGCGCGCCACGTCAGCGGGAGCAGCGTCACGCCCGCGAGCACGGCGGCCGCGGCCAGCCAGCGCCGGTCCAGCCCGCGCGCGGGCCGCGCCGCCGGGCGTCGCAGGGGCAGCACGCCGGGGACGGACGCGGCCTCGGTCTCCGCCGTCGCAGGCTCGATGCGCGGGATGACGGCGGCCGCGTCCTCCTCCTCCAGCTCACGCTGGATGGCAGCGGCCAGGGCGGCGTCGGCAAAGTCGTCGTCGGACAGGCCGGCCAGCAGCTCCATGTCGGCCGCTTCGCCGAGTTCCACCTGGACGGCGAGCAGCTGGGGGTCCATGCGGCCCTCCAGCGGGTCGCCGGCCGAACCGCGTTCTTCTCGGGGTGTGGTCACATCATTCTCCTCGGGGCGCTCCCAGGCCCATTCCCACTCTAGATGGACACGCGGACGCAATGTCCCGCCGTGTCCCGGCTACGCGGCCCGGTCGTCCAGCATGCGGCGCACGTCTTCGCGGGTGATGCCGGCGCCCTCCATCTGCTCGCGCAGCTGGCTGAAGATGCGCTCCAGCCTTCGGTACAGCGGCTTCTGGGGCACGTTCAGGGCCCGCGCGATGTCGGCCACGCTCATCCCCTCCCACACCCGCATCCGCACGATCACATGGTCTTCCGGCGGCAGCCCCTCCAGCGCGCGCCGCAACGCGTCCTCGGCCACGCGGCGCTCGCCGTCGGCCTCGTCGGCGACGACGTGGTCTTCGGCGGTCTGGGCAGAGGGGAGCGTTTCCAGCGGCGCGTCGCCCACGGGCGTGGGACGCGTGCCTCCCTCGCGCGGCGGCAGGGTGGCCAGCAGGCGCACCAGCTCGCGGTCCGGCAGGTCCGTGTGGCCGGCGGCGCGCAGCATCTCGCCGGCCTGGTCCACCCGGTAGCCGTCGCGGTACACGAGCGTTTCCAGCCGCACGGCCACGTCGCCCCCGCGCTTGGCGGCGGCGGAGGGGCGCCAGCGGCCCCAGCGGCTCACGCGGTAGTCGCGAAAGAGCATCGTCACCACCACGGTAAGGTACGTGGTGATGGCGCTTTCGCCGCGGAACTTGCGCAGCACGGCGTAGTCGTCTTCCACCAGCCGCATCCGCGCCCACCCGGCGAACTCGTCGCTTTCGTCGGGGTCCAGCCCGTGGCGGCGGCACACCGATGCCGCCACCCGATCCACCCATCCCAGGTTGTTCGTGAGCAGGGCCTCGAGCTCGCTGCGGTCGGGCATCGACTTCGGTGGGGAGTCCGTGTGGGCCGGTGCATGCATCGGATTTCGCCCCAAGGTACGCGCTGCTGCCCCCGCTTACAACGGTTTCGCCGCCATTCGTCCACGACGGACGAGGGGCGCCCCCGTCGGGAGGCGCCCCTGCGTACGTTTTCACCTGCCAGGGAGTTCCGCGGCTCCGTTCACGTCACAGCGGAATCACTATCTGCCCCATCCGCACCGGACCGTCCCAAGCGTGGCGTGGCGGGGTCTACCTCGGCGGATCAGGATGCAGGCGGCGCGCGCTCCGGCTCATACCGTTCTCCATCCGTGCTCCCCGCAGGAGATAGAGGATGCCGAGCACCACGCCCCCAGCCAGCGCCGCCACCGGGGCGAGGGCCTGAAGGAACTCGTGGAGCGGATTGCCGCCGCACAGGACGATCACTCCTACTTCCGCCATGCCGTCCCCGATCTGCGGAACGCCTTCCAGCGATGCGAATGTCCCGGCGCAAATCATGGTGTTCCCGTGCGGATGAAAGGTGGAAGATGATCGGGGATGGCAATCGTCCGTGGCCGATTCCGGAATCCCCGCGGTGATCTCTACGAGGCGGGTGCGCCCCGGTTTCAGCGGGGTCCGATCAGGCGCCGATCAGCTCCATCAGCCGCTCGCTGGCGCGCTGGGCGCGGGCGAGCTTGGCCTCGTACGTGACCTGCGCCTCCGCGAGCTGCGCGTCGCAGAACGGGCAGTGCTCCTCGTCCGGGCCCACGAAGCGCGAGCAGGCGCGGCACATCACCAGCAGCGGCGGCGTGTGGCGCTTGAGCTGCGGCTTGGGGCCGGCGTACGGGGCGGGGTACTGCACCTCGCGCGGCCCGTCCGCCACCGCCACGCCGTTGGCCCGGCGCGCCAGGTCCATCACGTCGAAGCTGTCGGTGACGGTGTCCAGCGGCTCCAGGACGAGCTCGAACTTGCCGTGGTCGAACGAGCAGCCGGGGGGTGCCTCTACCTGCACCACCCGCTCGCGCAGCCCGTGCCCCGCCAGCTCCACCGCGCGGTGGTGGCAGTACGGGTTGTTGCCGCGCTCGCCCAGCAGCGAGTGCGAGGTCCAGTTGCACCCGCCGCGGCAGATCTCGGCGTAGTAGCACCCGGCGCAGTATCCCCACAGGTCCTCCGTGCCCCGCTGGCGCGTGAACGCCATGGGGCTGTCGGCCGCGCGCCAGATCTCCTCCAGGGGAATTTCGCGGATGTTGCCGCCCGCGTACGGGTTGGTGGGGAGCGATGGGCATCCCTTGATGGTGCCGTCCGCCTCGATGCCGATCCCGGTCTGCCCGGCCAGGCATCCCACGTAGTGTCCCTTGCCGCTGCCGTAGCCGCGGAACAGGTACTCGTAGGGGCCAAAGTAGCCCACGTTGTTCCCCGCCTGCAGCAGCAGCCCGCGCGTTGTGCCGAGGTGGTAGAGGTCGGCGAGCAGCGGCATCACCTCCAGCAGGTCGTACGGCTGCAGCAGCAGGTCCGGGTTGTCCGCCGCCCGGCCCATGGCCACGGTGAGCTGCACCTGCCAGTTCTTTGCCTGCTTGTCGATGAAGATCTCCTGCAGCTCGCGCAGGTGCGGCACCACGAGCTTGGTGATCTGCGAGTTCACGCTGGCCACCAGGCCGTTCTGGCGGATGGCCTCCAGCGCCGTGAGGGCGCTGTCGAACGAGCCCTTGACCCCGCGCAGCCGGTCGTGCAGCTCGCGCGGGCCGTCGATGCTCACGCCCGCGCCCACCAGCCCGGCGTCGGCGGCTTGGCGGATGCGCTCGGGGGTGAGGCGGTAGCCGCCGCTCTGCATCGTGGGCGCCATGCCGTGGTCGCGGATGGCGCGGATGATCTGCAGCCAGTCCGGCCGCATGAACGCCTCGCCGCCGATGAGCGTGACCTCGCGGGTGCCCAGCGCCGCCAGGCCGCGCACCAGCTCCAGCGCTTCTTCGGTGTTCAGCTCGTCCGGGCGCCGCTTGCCGGCGCGGGAGCCGCAGTGGTGGCACTTGAGGTTGCACGCCAGCGTGATCTCCCACACCACGTGCACGGGCACCAGCGACTCCACGTCGACTTCGGAGATGAACCGGTCCGGCGGACGTTCCATGGGACGCTCCGGGGTCTAGAAGGCCTTGAGGGCGGATTCCAGCTCCGCCAGCGCGATCCGCACGTCTTCGGCGGCGGGGTCGCCCGCGTTGGCGGAGAGCCAGCGGGTGGCGCTGTCGTACTGCAGCTGCATCTGGGTGACGTCGCCGCTGGCGATGGATTCGCGGATCGGCGTGCCGTACGGCTTCACGTCGCCGGTCGCGGGGTCGGTGCTCCGGATGTCCGCCATGGGATTGCTCTCGGGGAAAGGGAAGGGGAGGTACCTGCCCGGCCCGCCCTCGCGGACCCGGTGCGACCGGTGCCGGGCATGCGCGCCGGTCGGTCTGCGTCCCGCGCCCCCCGCCGCTCTCCGCGGGGGGACGGGGACCGCGGCGTCAGCTGCCGCGCGACTCTTCGAGCTCGCGGAGCGCGGCCTGCACCTCGCCGTGCTTCTCGTGTCCCGCGTTGTCCTGCAGCCAGCGCCGCGCGTGCTCCGTCGTCTGCTGGATGCGGGCGGCGTCGCCGCTGGCCTGTGCCTCGCGGATGGCGAGGCCGTACGGCATGATGGGACCCACGTGGGACTCGCGGTTTTCCATGCGTTTTCTCCAATCGATGGGGAGGGTGGGAACGCCCGCCGCGGTCGCGGCGCGTGGCTCGTTTGGAGCGAGATGGGCGGATGCGATGAGGCGCATCCGCCCCGCCCGGCATCAGCTCGTGCCGAGGGCCTCGTCCAGCTTGCGGAGGGCGGCCTGCACCTCGCCCTGGTTCTCG
The DNA here is from genome assembly GCA_035474555.1 of Longimicrobium sp. Classification (GTDB taxonomy): domain Bacteria; phylum Gemmatimonadota; class Gemmatimonadetes; order Longimicrobiales; family Longimicrobiaceae; genus Longimicrobium. The sequence continues at coordinate 5,734 of DATING010000630.1, forward strand.
TGGCCGGGGTTTTCCTTGAGCCAGCGCCGCGCGTTCTCGCCCTGCTGGCGCATGCGCGTGGTGTCGCCGCTGGCGATGGCCTCCATGATGGGCGGGCCGTAGGGGCGAATGGGCCCCATCGAGCTGTCGGACATGGGTGTCTCCTCTCTCGGTGCGGGTTGGATGAAGAGCCTGAACCGCGATGAAAGTGCGAGCCGCTGCTCCCGTACGTTGGAGCAGCGGATTGGCAATCTAGGCGGGATGCGTGCGGATATCCAAGCCTTTTCTACAACGCGAAACGCCGCATCCACTTGCGCGGACGCGGCGAAACGGATGAATGTGATCGGCCGGAAATCGCGATTCCGTCGCGGAATTGGTCGAGACGGCGCCCGGTTCGATTGCGGCCGGTCCTGGCGCAGCCGCCCCAACACGCGTCGGCGAGTGTCCGTCGGGCATCCGCTGCACGGCCGCCAAGCCAGGGCTGCCTTTACGGATCGCGATCAGGTGGATGGTGTGCCTGGGCCGACATCCGCTCCGTGGGCCCGTACCCTGCTCCGCAAAAAACGCGGATGCCGCCCCCTCGCCGGCAGCCGCCGCTCTGCCAAGGATATCTGGCCTCCTGCACGACTCGGCCGATTCGTGTCCGGCCGTCTCGTCACATGGTTCCCGCACGTTCGGCTTCGCGGAAGGCGGCCTTACGAGATGATTGCCACCGCGAAGTCTGGTCGCGGTCCGGAGGAGAAGCCGGTGAGCGGCAGGATGCATCAGGCCCTTGGTAGATCGGTTGCTGCCGGCGAGGGGACGGCTATCCGCGTTTTTTCCAAGGGGCAGGATCGACGCTGTGGGGGCGGATGCCTGGTGTGGCACATCATCCACACGATCGCGATCGGTAAAACCCTGCCTGGGCCGGAAACCGGATGACGTCGCGGGATGGCCGCACGGGTTCAGCGACACCCGGTGGAGAGAGCCGCTGGGCGTGGGACGGACCTGTCGGAAGATTACATCCCACGAACGGTTTGCAGTGTGCGGCCGGGAACGACAGCGCCGGCCACTCACGGGATGGATCGAGACGGCGCTCGCTCCGGATGAGGGCTCGGGCGGGACATCAAACATCCAATGATGCCCCGCCCACGCTTCACGCCACGTGCGGCAGCGCCGGCCGATCCGCCGCGTTCCGGTCTCCCGAAAGCGACGTGATCGGCGTCGCGTCACTCGGTGCGTCGCCGAGTGCATCATCCGAAACGGTCTGGCCGAGCAGGCGGCTGGTGACGGCGCCCGCGGTCAGGCTGCCGCTGACGTTGACGGCCGTGCGCCCCATGTCGATCAGCGGCTCGATGGAGATGAGCAGCCCCGCCAGCGCCACGGGCAGGTTGAGCGTGGAGAGCACCAGGATGGCCGCGAACGTCGCGCCGCCGCCCACCCCCGCGATGCCGAACGAGCCCAGCGTCACCACCAGCACCAGCGTGGCGAGAAACGGGAGGCTCGCCGGGTCGATGCCTACCGTGGGCGCGATCATCACCGCCAGCATGGCGGGATACAGCCCCGCGCACCCGTTCTGCCCGATGGTCGCGCCGAAGCTCGCCGCGAAGTTGGCGATGGCGGGCGGTACGCCGAGCCGGCTCGTCTGCGCCTCCACGTTCAGGGGGATGGTGGCCGCGCTGGAGCGGGAGGTGAAGGCGAACGTCAGCACGGGCCACACGCGCTGAAAGTGCTTGAGCGGATTGATCCCCGTCAGCGCCAGCAGCGCCCCGTGCGCGACCAGGATGAGCGCCAGCCCCACGTACGACGCCACGACGAAGCGCATCAGCCCCAGGATGTCCGCCGGGTTGGACGTAGCGACCACGCGCGTCATCAGCGCCAGCACCCCGTAGGGCGTCAGGCGGATGACCATCCGCACCAGCCGCGTGACCAGCGCCTGCACGTCCGCGATGGCGGCGATCACGCGTCCGCCCGTCTCCGCGTTCTCGCGCCGCAGGGCCAGCGCCGCGATCCCCAGCAGCGACGCGAACACCACGACCGCGATGAGCGACGTGGGCCGCGAGCCGGCCAGGTCCGCGAACGGGTTGGTGGGGAGAAAGGAGAGCAGCAGGTCCGGCACGTCCAGCCCCGCCAGCTCGCCCGCGCTGGTCTCGATGGCCGCGCCGCGTTCCAGCTCGCGCGCGCCGCGCACCAGCCCCTCCGCCGACAGCCCGAACGCCCGCGCCACCCCGATGCCGATCACGGCGGAGACGGCCGTCGTGAGCATCAGCGTCCCCAGCACGCCCGCGCTGATGCGGCCCAGCGACCGCGCGTCGTCCAGCCGGGTGACGGCGGAGAGGATGGAGACGAGCACGAGCGGCGTGACGATCATCTGCAGCAGCCGCACGTATCCGCCGCCCACCAGGTTGATCCAGTGCACGGTGCCCGTGACGGTGGCGTCGCCGTGGCCGTAGATGCCCTGCAGCGCGCCGCCCAGCACCACGCCCAGCAGCAGCGCGATGAGCACGGTGCTGGAGAGCGTGGCGCCGCGCTTGAGCCTCCGCGCGAGCCACGCCAGCGCCAGGACGAAGACGGCCAGGTTGGCGATCGATGCGAAATCCATGGGTCCTCCAGGCACGGCCTTCCGCCGCGCCCCATCAGGTATGAAAAAGAAAAACCGGCTCTCTCGCGGGGAGAGAGCCGGTTGTTCGAGCGGCCGGCACGAGGCCGGTCCGGTCGGATCAGGTACGCGCGCCCGTGGACACGCGCACCCGGGCATCTCCCGGGGGCGGGTGGCATCCACGACAACAGGTCACGTTCAGCGCGGCGGTCACGATCATCGAAGTCAGCGAATCAGGAATCGGAGGATCCAGGAACGAAAAAAGCCCTCCCGCAGTGGGAGGGCCGGATGGGACGAGCAGGTGATTGCGCTCGGTTTATGCGCTCGCCACCACGCGCGCGCGTCCCTCCGGCTCTCCCTCCGGAGAGTCGCAGCGACAACAACACGTGGCGATGGACAGGACGCGCATCGGATCTCGTTCCGGCGTTCGTGATCGTGCCGGGAACCGCTCCCGGCGCACACGGAGGTTAAACGCGCCGCCGGAATCCTGTCAAGGGAGGGAGAAAAAGTGCGTGAGTGCGGAAGTGCGTTCGTGCGTGAGTG
>DATING010000631.1:0-11909 GCA_035474555.1 Longimicrobium sp.
CCGGCGATCAGGTGCACGGCGTGCTTCATCACCGCGAGCGCATGGAATGATGAAGCGGCGGGGCCTGATGGGCCCCGCCGCTCGATGATGGTGCTCCCCGAGGTGCGCTTACGTGGAAGGCGCGGTCATGGCGCAGTCGCTGCTGGTCAAGAAGCCTGCGCCGGGCCCTCGATCCCCCAGAAGAGTTCGGATGCGACGAGCGTGTACGAAGCGGAAGGTGCGCCCTGGGCAAAATTGCACGCGGACCCGTTCTGCTCGCCTCCGCCGTTCGAGGAGACGGTCACGGCTGGATAGGCCTGGTCACCCGCCGCAACGCTTGTGATGGGAATCATCACCGAATCGCCGGAGCCCACGGTGGTGGGTGTGCCCTGGCCATTTACGGCAACCGATGCTTCGAACGCGAGATTGTTGATCACAGTGAAGGAGGACGCATTCATTTCTTTCATTCCTGGCAGCAATGTTGGGATGGCCAGTGAATCTGCCCATCCTGAAGCCAGTGTACCCGTGGTCCAGGCGTAGTACAAGGATTCTCTACTTCAGCACGCGCGCCAGGTACGGCGCCCGTGCGGCTCTCCGGCGCCCGGGCCACGACGGCGGGCGGCTATGACGTGCGTGTCATGCTCGCGCGACGACCGGATTGCGACAGCTCACCAAGCCGTGCAACTGCGTCACCGCCGTTCTCTCAGCCTAGATGCTATGAGCCGTTCAGGAAGGCATGCAGCGGCGCATCGTACACCGCCATGTGGTCGAACAGGTGGTAGACGTCGGAAATCCACGGATGTGCCAGCGCTTCGTCCCGGTTCAGCTTTTGCCCCAGAATCTCCGACTCTTGCCATGCCAGCTGGTTGGCGTCGATAACCTCCAACTGGTACTCATCGGCCGAACCCGTCACCCGAAGCGCAAACGCGACACGATCGGGCGGCACGCCATCTTCCCACCAGGTTCCGAGGGAAACAATGCCGTATGCCTGACGAAGCTCGTGTGTTTTCGTGTAGCGCACCAGGTACACGGCGTATGCACCCCCGTCGCGCTTCACGAACCGCGTAAGGCGGGTTTCTGGTGCGCCGCAGCATTCGCATTGAACGCTGAGAGGCTCGTCGTAATCGACGGCCAGATCCGTCGCTTCGCTCAGCTCGTCCGCATCGCGACTGCCCTCGCTCCCGTCTGTGCGACGCCACCCCAACCATCCCGAAAGTCTGTCCATCCACCGCATGGGTCACCTTTCATGACCGGGCGTGCATCGGCTGACATCCAATCTCGTCTCTCCCCGCTCGTCACCCCAGCTCCCGCGCCAGGTACGGCGCCGTGCGGCTCTTCGGCGCCTGCGCCACGACGGCGGGCGGGCCGGCGGCGACCACGCGGCCGCCCTCCTCCCCCGCCCCTGGACCGATGTCGATGACCCAGTCGCTGCCGGCGATCACGCGCATGTCGTGCTCCACGACGACGACCGTGTTGCCGGCATCCACCAGCCCGTGCAGCTGCGCCACCCGCTTGTCCACGGCGGATGGATGGCCCCGCCGTCGGCTCGGCTGGCACAGGTCGCAGGTGGCCGCGCTGCAGCCGGCCGCGAGATCAGGATCGCGGGCCGCGGGTCCCCGGATTCTATGGTGCGGGCGAGGCCAGGCGCACCGAATCGAGCATCCGCGCGACCGCCGTTTCCACGACTGCGTCCGGTGGATCGGACGGCGTATACATGACGATGAACGTGCGGAAAGGTCCTTCTCGCGTGGCGTAGGCGCGCCCGATCGCCGCGCGCCCGCCGTCGCGGTCAGCGTGCGTGCGAAAGTCGACGTACAGCAGCTGCTCCCCGGCTTCTACCGTACCCATCGAGGTGCCGCTCCTGGTGAAGCTCTGGACGAGAGTGTCCATGAAACTCCGTCGCCGGTCGGCGGACCAGCCTTCGGAGCCCGGCTGGGTTTGATAGGTCATGAGCCGCACCTCCCCACCGGAGCTCAGCGTGGCGAACCAGCGGCTGCCGGGACGCCTGCCCACCTCGCGCAGTGCCGGAAACCCCGGCATCAGGCTGATCTCCACGCCGTCCGCGCGGGAGTCGACGCCGGCCACGGCAGACTCGCGCGAGCGGAGCGATGCGGAGTAGACCACGAACAGCGAGGTCCGCTGCTCCGGGGCCGGGGTGGAGAACACCGCCACCCCGCCAGTGCCTCCGGGATCATGATAGAGATGGGCATGAAAGGAGTCGCCGGTCGCGCAGACGGAGTCGCGGTCGGTCGAGCGCGTCCGGCGGGAGCCGCGGACGGCCCCGCCGTTGGCCACCAGTCCTGGATGCGCCGCCCGTACGACCTCGTTCACCCGGTCGAAGTCCGCGCCGCACTGCACGTCCCGGATGATGTAGCCGCCGGATTGGGCGCCGTCCCGAGGGGTAAAGCTCAACCACATCTCTGCCGGCATCCCCGCGAACTCGCGGCGGTAGTGCCATGACGTGATGTCTCCCTTCACCGAGAGCGAATCCGGTGCGCCGAGTACGGTGCGTGCGCTGTCGGCGGTGGCGCCCCAGGAAACGCCGGAAAATCCGCTCACTACGGTATTTCTGGAAGCCTGGGCATGCGCTGATTGGACGGACAGAAGGGTGGCCGGCAAAAAGAGCAGGGCGCAGGCAACACTGCGTGAACGCATGTACCGACTCCACGGTTGTGATGGATGGCGCGCGCCGGGTGCGCTGGCGTTGCCGGGAAGGATCGGACCGCGCCGGAATGCCGCGGCCCGCGGACTGTAGCCACGAAGGCAATGGCCGCGCAACTCGCTCCGGCGCCTCAGCGAGTGCGACAACGAAATTACGGGAGAGTTCTGTTCCCCGCCTTCACTCCAGCTCCCGCGCCAGGTACGGCGCCGTGCGGCTCTCCGGCGCGTGCGCCACGACGGCGGGCGGCCCGGCGGCGACCACGCGGCCGCCCTCCTCCCCCGCCCCGGGGCCGATGTCGATCACCCAGTCGCTGCCGGCGATCACGTGCATGTCGTGCTCGACGACCACGACCGTGTTTCCGGCATCCACCAATCCGTGCAGCTGCGCCACCAGCTTCTCCACGTCCGACGGATGCAGGCCGGTGGTGGGCTCGTCCAGCACGTAGAGCGAGTGGCCGCGCTGCTGGCGCTGCAGCTCGGTGGCGAGCTTGATCCGCTGCGCTTCGCCGCCGGAAAGCTCCGTGGCGGGCTGGCCCAGGCGCAGGTAGCCGAGCCCCACCTCGCGCAGCACGTGCAGCGCGCGGCGGACCGCATCTTCCCCCGCGAAGAACTCGTGCGCGGCATCCACCGTCATCCCCAGCACCTCGGCGATGTTGCGGCCGTCGTAACGGATCTCCAGCGTCTGCGCGTTGTAGCGCGCGCCGTGGCAGGTGGGGCACGGCGCGTAGACGCTGGGGAGAAAGAGCAGCTCCACCATCACGAACCCCTCGCCCTCGCACGTCTCGCAGCGCCCCTTGGCCACGTTGAACGAGAACCGCCCCGCATCGTAGCGCCGCTTCTTTGCGTCCGGCGTGGCGGCGAACAGGCGCCGGACGTGGTCGAACAACCCCGTGTACGTGGCCAGGTTGCTGCGCGGCGTGCGCCCGATCGCCTTCTGGTCCACCTGCACCAATCGGCGGATGCCTTCCATCCCGCCCGCGATCCGCCCGCCGACGGTCACGGGGGATGACGACGGACCGGCATCCTCTTCATCCTCCCCTGCCGTGGGGATCTCGTGGCCCAGCTGCCCGGCGACGAGCTCCACAAGCACCTGGCTCACCAGGCTGGACTTGCCCGATCCGGAGACCCCGCTGACGCTGGTGAACACGCCGAGTGGAATCTGCACATCCAGCTCGTGCAGGTTGTTGCGGGTGACGGATTCCAGCGCCAGCCATCCCTTCGGCTCGCGGGGCGCGCGCGCGGGCGGCTTCCCTTCCCCGAACAGGTGGCGGCGCGTCTGCGATTCCTCCACGTCCGCCAATCCCGCCGGCGGGCCGCTGTAGAGCACGCGCCCGCCCTGCTCGCCCGCCGCGGGGCCCACGTCCACGATCCAGTCCGCGTGGCGGATGACGTCCATCTCGTGCTCCACCACGAACAGCGAGTTCCCCGCGGCCAGCAGCCCGTCCAGCACGCGGAGCAGCGCCTCGGTGTCCGCGGGATGCAGGCCGGCGGACGGCTCGTCCAGCACGTACACCACGCCGAACAGGTTGGAGCGCACCTGGGTGGCCAGCCGCAGCCGCTGCAACTCGCCGGGGGAGAGCGTAGGCGTGCTGCGCTCGATGGACAGGTATCCCAATCCCAGGTCCAGCAGCACCTCCAGCCGCGCCGCCAGGTCCTGGGCGATGCGCCGCGCCACCAGCGCCTTTTCGGGATGATCCGCATCCTCCGCTCCCCCCGACGTTCCCTCCGCGTATGGGCGGACGAGCGTGGCCAGGCGGGCCAGCGGCAGGCGCCCCAGCTCGGTGATGTCCATCCCGGCGAACGTCACCGACAGCGACGCGGGATTCAGCCGCTTGCCGCCACACACGGGGCAGTCCGTGCTGAGCATGTACTGCATCACCCGCCGCCGCATGGACGCGCTCTGCGTGTTGGCAAAGGTGTGCAGCACGTGCCGCCGCGCGCTGCTGAAGGTGCCCATGTAGTTGGGCTCCTCCTTGCGCTTGAGCGCCTTTTGCGTCTCCTCCGGCGTGTAGCCGGGGTAGACGGGGACGACGGGCTGCTCGTCGGTAAAGAGGATCCAGTCGCGGACGTCCTGCGGCAGCTCGCGCCAGGGCCGGTCCACGTCGTAGCCCAGGGTGACCAGGATGTCGCGCTGGTTCTGCCCGCCCCACGCCTGCGGCCACGCGGCCACGGCGCGCTCGCGGATGGTGAGCGACGGGTCGGGCACCATGGACTGCTCGGTGACCGTGTAGATGCGGCCATGCCCGTGGCACTCGGGGCAGGCGCCCTCGGGCGTGTTGGGGGAGAACGCCTCGGCGTAGATGATGGGCTGGCCCGGCGGATAGTCGCCCGCGCGCGAGTACAGCATCCGCAGCAGGTTGCTGAGCGTGGTGACGCTGCCGACGGACGAGCGCGTGGTGGGTGTGCCGCGCTGCTGCTGAAGGGCCACGGCGGGCGGGATGCCGTCGATCTCGTCGACGTCGGGGATGCCCATCTGGTGGAACAGCCGCCGCGCGTACGGCGCTACCGACTCCAGGTAGCGCCGCTGCGCCTCCGCGTACAGCGTGCCGAACGCGAGCGACGACTTGCCCGACCCCGACACACCCGTGAACACCACCAGCGCGTCGCGGGGGATGTCGAGGTCCACGTTCTTAAGGTTGTGCTCCCGCGCCCCCCGCACCCGCACGAACTCCGGCCGCCGCGCGCTTTCCGCCGCGTCCCCCGCCCCGCCGCTCTTCCCTGCCTTCATGCCTTCAGCCCGCCAGTGTGGTTTCTGATAATTCGAAGCGATTAGAGCATGTGAACAACCTTGTTCACAAAATCACCCATCTTGCTCCAGCCCGTTGCGGAGCCGGAACGCCAAATACTGGAGCCGTGTCGCACGGCGTTCCAACCCCGCAGCCAGTTGTTCCGCGCTCTGCGAGGTTGGATTGCGATTACCGGACAACCACGCTTCGACCGCGGCGCGGCTGATCTCCGCGTCCTTCGCGAGGAGTGTGCGCGGCAGTTCACTCTCTCGGATAATCTCCTGCACGAGCCGTTGCAGCTTCTCCGATTCACTCACATCCAGCCTCCGACGAGCGGTATGGGAATACGTTGACAGAAATGCGTGAGCGGATTACCATACAGAGACAAGGAAGGGCAGTCGCTCACCCCGCCAAGAGTTCGCGACTGCCCTCTATCTCCCAACCGCCGGATGGCTGATCGGGATGTCTACACGATAGGCATCCTCCGCCGGAGGCGCAAGCAACGAGGAGGATGCGATGAAGATGGATGGAGCCTCACCCGCGCGGATGCTGGAGATGCTGTCGGACCGCTTCGGCGCGCTGGAAGCCGTCGCGTACTCCTCGATCAAACTCTCCCGCTACGTCTCCGAGTGCGAGATGTCGATGGATCTGCTGGTAGCGGAGGCCGTGCTGGAGTTCGGCGAGGACCTGCGCAACGCGCAAGACGCCGCGGGCGAGTGGACCAACGAGGTACTTGCCCAAGGCTACCAGCCGAGACGCGAACTGTGAGCAAAGCCTAGCCCGCGCCGCTTGTGACCGATTACGGCGATTTTGCGACAAGGCTGCCCAGATATCAGGAAGCAAGCGTATATCACATCCACTAACTACAATAGCGCGAATCAGCGTCAGAACATTTGCGCAAAAATCTAAATCCGTTTAGATCTATAGGCATATGTTCGCCATAGGAAATACATGTCGGAGAGTGACACATCCCTACGCACCGAAAAGTGATCTTCAACGGCCTTTTTGACTGCCGCTGCCCCCAAGGTGACGGCTCCGGCTACGGTCAGTCCAGCACCCATCTGATGGTTTTGCAATGGGGAAATCAACCCGACTGATGCTGTCACAGTTCCCATAGCGATTCCGCTCACTGACGTCTGTAGCCCTAGGCGTTTCGAAGCTTTTAATCGATCGCGGATCCGACGGAGTTCTGGATCGATCACATCACGCTTGATCTCGGCTGCGAGTTTAGAGGGATCTGCTGATCCTCCCGAGTTCGCCCGTGCAGCTATTGCGAGTCTCAGCGCGCTCTGAAATCTTTCAAAACTTTCTTGCTCATCGCTGCGAAATTGGATAAGGTTGGTCAGTGAGCATGATGTTGAAATGGGCAAACTCAGCTGAAAGGCAATGCTGTTGACATCGGGTTCAGGCTGCGGCGCAAGTAAACGTTCGTAGAATGGAACAGTAGCGCCTAGTGTGCGACCGTAATGCTTAGCAGCCCAAAAGTCTGTTCCTAGTGCATCCAGGTATTTGTTAACCAGCTGAGTTGCCACGAATTCAGGGAATTCTCCGTCTCCCTTAGGGATCTCAATCGTGTCCGCACTGACAACTCCGACCTCGTTCTTCTCAAACCATGGATGCTCCACAGTATAGACTAGATAACGACGTCCTCCAGAAACTTGCACGCTCCACCCGATCTTGCCGTCACGCGCAATTTCGTTGACCAAAGGTGCGATTCGGCGACCAGCATCGATAATCTCGGGATGTAGCATAGCCTCAAAGCTTTGTAGGCAGCACGGGCGAATCTTTGCTTTAAAAGTTACAAGTTCTCTACCTCCAGTTTTTTTCAGCAGTCGGAGTATCGCTATAAACGGAGCGAGCTGATCTACCAATCCCTGCAAATCGCCATCATTATTGTAATCGATTACAGGCAGAAGAGCCTGATCAGGGAGGATAACCTTGTCAAAATAGTGCCAGACACGACGGAATAAATTCTCTACTTCCTTGGTAAGTTGAGCTGTATCCCGATGGGCAACACCGCCGGTTAGATCAATACCTTTTCCAGCGACCAATTCAGCATTGATCAACGCCTCTTCCGTTGGGGCAACTAATTGGGCGCGCACGTTGTGCTGCGCCAACTCAACAAGCGACGTACGGCTCCGAACGCGGTTCAGAGCCCTTTCGAGTGAAGGCTTGTCCTTCACCCTGTTCTCCTCCATCCAAGTCTCAAACCAGTAGGGTTGCATTCGAGCTATCAGATACGGGAAGCTGTGCTGCCGTGCGGTGGCTCGGAACAAGCTAGCCTCATGATTGTCTTTGTCCAGCTTGATCAGAACCGCGCATACACTTGGTCGGAATATAATCGCATGGAACATACCTCCTGCGACTATCGCGAAAAGGTGGCAGGTGTGGTGGCGAAACGCCGATGCCTCAATGGATAGCTGTCCCAGTACTGGATGGTTGTCATTCCTCAAATTAGCAACAGTCCCCGTAGGTCACGCGGATTGTGCCCGCCCACGCCCGCCCACAGCGCGCCCGCGGATGGTGAGCGATGGGTCGGGCACCATGGACTGCTCGGTGACCGTGTCGTGCCCGATCGGCAACGCAGGCGACGCGGTGGCATTTTGCCAGGATCTGAAGGACGGCTCTCCCGGCCCCGCGTGGTCTGAAGTATGCGGCCTCTGGACTCGGGCACCCGTCGCACCATCCGCCACTTGCCGACCCACTCTCCGTCGATGCCGCACCTGAAGCGCGCGCGAGTCTTGTTCGTCTGTGCCATCGCCGTTTTCTCTGGCGCCTGCGGCGCTCCCGACGCGCCATCGTCGCCGGCCCAGCTCGCCGCCGTGATGGCGGCTCCACCCCCAAAACGACCCGACCCGGCGGCCGATCCCCGGCTGCACTCCACGCAGGGCGGCCCCCTGTGCGAGCGCACGGACACGCGGAACGTGGGCCGGTTCCGCGACTCCGTGCCGGAATTCGCCAAGGAAGACCTCTCCGCTGGCATCACCTTCCGGTGCCGCCTGCGGGCAGGACGCCCGCGCATCCGGCTGACGATGACGGGCGATTCGGCGGGGTACATGGATTCGTTGCTCATCCATTCACCCGATCCCGCCAAGCGTACGCTGCTGGCCGCGCAGATGGGTGAAAGCGAGCCGCAGCCGCTGGGCTCCGACCTTCTCGAGGGGGTGGACCTGAACCAGGACGGATGGATGGACGTGAAGGTGACGATGTTCCGGGGCGTCACCGGGAACCGGCTCATGGACGTGTTCATGTTCGATCCGGCACGCAGCCGCTTTGTGCGAGACACGGTGCTGAGCGGCGAAAGCCACGTCAATCCCCTGGACGGCCGCCCGTGCGTGTATACCGGATGGGTTTTTGGCCACGCGGGAATGCTGCACAGCAACGCGGACTACTGCTGGACCGGTGGCCGGTGGGTGATCGAGCGATCGGAGCACCAGGTGGATACCGTCCTCGTTCCCGGAGGCGAGATGGTCTACTTTCGCACCACGAAGCGCCGCCGCGCCAACGGAAGCTACTCGACCCGGCTCGACACCGTGACGTCGAATCCGGACCAGTAGTACCCACGGCGGGGCGACGCCAGGAGCGCGCGGCAACTTGTTGAGCGTCCTCACGCTCCGCGAATGAGCGTATCGAGCGAACCCCACTGCAGCGCCACGGCGGGCGGGATGCCGTAGATATCGTCTGCGTCGGGGGTGCCCCTCTGGTGGAAGAGGCGCCGCGCGTACGGCGCCACCGACTCCAGGTAGCGCCGCTGCGCCTCGGCGTACAGCGTGCCGAACGCGAGCGACTTGCCCGATCCCGACACGCCGGTGAACACCACCAGCGCGTCGCGGGGGATGTCGACGTCCACGTTCTTCAGGTTGTGCTCCCGCGCCCCCCGCACCCGCACGAACTCCGGCCGCCGCGTGCCCTCCGCCGCGTCCCCCGCCCCGCCGCTCTTCCCTGCCTTCATCCGCTCCACCCGCCCGAGAGTGTTCCAGGACCTGAGGGTGGGATGATGAGGGTCGGTTGCGGGAGATGCAACCGTGTGCCGATCTCTGATCCGTCCAGCGGTGGGTGGGCTGCAGTCAAGGCGGATACCATCCCACAACAAAAATTGTCGTGACAGTTCCTTGAAGAGCCGCTACAATGCATCGGCGCGAACGGCGCGCTACACCTACCATCTCCCGGGAGGCTCCATGCAGAAGCTGAAGCTCGATTTGGACCGGCTGATCGTCGAATCGTTTGATTCGGATGCGTCCGGCATTGCACGGCGCGGCACCGTACGGGCGCACTCGGAGATGACGGTCGGCGCATTTACCTGCGTCGTGAACACCTGCGACTCCTGCTATGACTCCTGCGACAGTTGCAGGGCAAGCTGTGGTGGCGGATGTACTGGCTACAGCTACTACGGCTCGTGCGTCGACCCCTCATGCAACACCTGCCTCACGAATTGCCAGCAGGAGTCGTGCGTGGCGTCCTGCCCCTGACGGCTGCCAGCCGTACCGCTCTCGGTTTCAATGAACGCGGTACGGCCGGGGAGGACGCAAAAAGCAGAGGGCGGTGCATCGGGTGCGCCGCCCTCTCGTCGTAGAAGTGGGCTCGCGCGTACGGCGCCACCGACTCCAGGTAGCGCCGCTGCGCCTCGGCGCACAGCGTGCCGAACGCGAGCGACGACTTGCCCGACCCCGACACGCCCGTGAACAACCAGCGCGTCGCGAGGGATGTCGAGGTCCACGTCCTTGAGGTTGTGCTCGCGCCCCCCGCACCCGCACGAACTCGTGCTGAGGCACGACCTCGGTCGCGTTTAGCGCCGTCCTACCTCCTTTTCCGCCTTCATCTGCCTAGCCCGCCCGTGGTGGTTAAGACTCTGAGCACCTACTTAGCAGCCGCACGTATGACTGGGGCTGCACCACGCGATTGCGTCGTAGCCGGGATGCATCGCCTCGCAGATGGCCTGGCAGTGAGCATCGTCCCGGCAGTACAGCCCGGCCTGCGCCGCGGCGGGCGTCGCAAACGCCTCTCGCGCCCCGAAGCCGATCACCAGCGCCACCGCCGCCGAGAACGCCGTCCTGCCGAGGATGGAACCGCTCATGGTCGAGCTCCTGTGGAAGATGTCTGCGGGGAGACCCATGCGCCCACGGAACACTGCGTCGCATAATATGCGCCCATCTGCTGCACACAATTCAATGGAGCCGGCAGAGAAATGCCACCGTTTTCTCCAACTCCGCTGATTCCTGAGTAAGCCATTCAGAATTTCGGATCGCGCGGTCAAAAATGGCAGTAGCACGTCCTGTTGATGCACGATCCACACTGATACCACAGCTGCACAACACGTGTTTACCCCATCCCGCGCGCGGTGCCGAACGCGTCGACCGCCTTCTTCACCGAATCCGGGTGAAGGAGAACCGCGCACGATCCTTCAGGTTCGGGTGCGGCGGGTCCAACTCGCCGAGGGTGTCCACCCACGCGGGCTGCTCGATAGGGCAGCATTCCAGCATTCCGTAGCTTTACCCGCCAGCGGAACTCGCTCCAGCGGGTGACGACGTGGTGGGCGTGCCCCGCTGCGCGACGTTCGTGTTCCCGCCCCCGCACCGGTGCGCGAGCGCACGACGACCGGCATATTCACCGCTCGGTTGGTCGTCAACGAATCGTCCCGCGAAGATGCGCATGAGCAGAAGTCACGACGCCGTCACCCAGTCGCAGTTCGGCCCACGCGCCGCGTTGTACGTTACCAGCGCCCTGCACGCCGCCGGCCCCGACCTCGACGCGCTGGAGGCGATCGCCGCCGAGGCGCGCCCGGAGCGCGCGATCGACCTCGGGTGCGGAGGCGGCCACGTGGCCTATCGCCTCGCACCGCACGCCGGCGAGGTGGTGGCGTGCGACCTTTCTGCCGACATGCTCGCCGAGGTCGCGAAGACGGCGAGCGAGCGGGGATTCGCGAACATCCGCACCCGCGAGGCGGCCACGGAGCGCCTCCCGTTCGACGACGCCTCGTTCGACCTGGTGGCGACCCGCTTCAGCGCGCACCACTGGCGCACCCTGGATCCCGGGCTCGCGGAGGCGCACCGCGTGGCGCGGCCGGGCGCGACCGCGATCTTCATCGACTCGGTCTCGCCGGGACGCGCGCTCCACGACACGCATCTCCAGGCGGTCGAGCTTCTCCGGGACACGTCGCACGTGCGCGACTACACCGTGGCCGAGTGGATCGCCGCCGTGGTGCGCGCCGGCTTTACCGTGCAGCGCGTCCGCCGCCACCGGATCCGGATCGACTTCGGCACGTGGATCGAGCGGATGCGAACGCCCGCACCGATGGTCGCCGCGATCCACGCCCTGCAGGCCGCCGCGTCGGACGAGGTGCGCGCGTACTTCGCGGTGGAGCCGGACGGCTCCTTCCTCCTGGACGTCATGATGCTCGAGGCGACCGCCTGAACGTGGACGACGGGAGCTGCGCCACGGCCGATCGCCCGGACGCGCGCCGCCGGGAAGGCAGGAGAGCCTTCCCGGCGGTGTCTCGTTCTGCCGCGCGCCCGCGGATGGTGAGCGACGGGTCCGGCAGCATGG
>DATING010000632.1:0-8647 GCA_035474555.1 Longimicrobium sp.
CTGCGCACGGAGCACGGATCGTTCGCCGGATGGCTGGATGCCCACCACCCGCGCGAAAAGGGGGAGTGGATCAAGCTGTTCAAGAAGACCTTCCGCTTTACCGGCGGCGAGATCGTGGGCGAGTTCCTGATGTCGCTGGGCTACCTGCCCGGCGCGCACAAGCCCGAGTGCCCCGTCTACTCTAGCGTCCTCGCCGCCAACCCGCCGTGGGCGCACGTGGCGTAAAAAGCGTGCACCTTGTCCAAGTGCGAAGGCTTGATTAGCGTGGAAGACCCGTCCGATCGAACACGGCTCGCCCACTCTGCTCGCTCTTGAGGACTGCCATGCATCGCAATTCGGAGCGCATGATGGACCGCACCGAAATATCCACGGGAGTGCGCCAGTTCCTTGACACGCTCGGTCCCGTGGTCATTCGGCCGGGCGATCCGCCTGTATCCGTGAAGGGCAGCGGGGGCGGTGTGCTGGTGACCGGCTCCGCTCCCAGGGAGCCGATCCCCGAGGAGCTCCTGGAGAAGGTCCGCGAGCGGATGCGGGAACTGGCAAACACTCCGCCCGCGGCACCGCCCGGCCAGGACCCCTGAACGCAAAAGAGCCCTCGATGACCGGGGGCTCTTTTCACGTTCGCGTGCTCCATCCGCGGCTCCGGAGCCGTCCTTGGCCCCGTTGGGCCGCGACGGAGGCGTCCGCACGCGGACGGATCCGCCTGCGCGATTGCGACCCTCCGTCCGAGCGAATGAATTCGCCGCTGGAACTTCGCGAAGTCCGCCTGCGCGGACTGCCCCAGCACGGGCCGGCCCGGTGCACCCAAACGTGGTTCACGCTGTTGAAGCCCTGTTCGCGTCGCGCCTCGGCGCGAGACAGGGCTTACCGCAGTCCCAGCGGCGGGTTTACCCGCTCAGGACGGATGCCCGCGTCTCGTCAACCAACTCCACCGATCCACTTTCGCACTTTCGCACTTTCGCACTTTCGCACTCCCGCACTGCCCCTACTTCGTCTCCAGCCAGTTGTCCCCCACGCCGCCCTCCACCTTGAGCGGCACGTTGAGCACGGCGGCGCCCTCCATCCGGTCGCGCACCATCTCGCGCACGGCGTCCTCGTTGCCGGCGGGGGTCTCGAACAGCAGTTCGTCGTGCACCTGCAGCAGCATCCTGGCGTTCACCCGCTTTTGCACCAGCAGGTCGTCGTGGATGCGGATCATGGCGATCTTGATCAGGTCCGCCGCCGTGCCCTGGATGGGCGCGTTGGTGGCCGCCCGCTCGCCGAACGCCCGGATGTTCCAGTTGCGCGACTTGAGCTCCGGGATGTAGCGCCGGCGCCCCGTGAGCGTCTCCACGTAGCCGCGCGACTTGGCCAGCTCCACCTGCTCGTCCAGGTAGCGCCGCACGCCGGGAAAGCGGCGAAAGTACTCCTCGATGAACTCCTTCGCTTCCGCGTTGCTGATCCCCAGCTGGTTGCCCAGCGAGAACGGGCCCTGGCCGTAGATGATGCCGAAGTTCACCGTCTTGGCCCGGTCGCGCATCTCCTTGGTCACGTCCGCCAGGGGCACGCCAAAGACGATGCTGGCCGTCTGCTTGTGGATGTCCAGCCCAGCCCGGAACGCCTCCACGAACGCCTCGTCGCCCGAGTAGTGCGCCAGGATGCGCAGCTCGATCTGCGAGTAGTCCGCGGACACGAAGCGGTGCCCCTCCGCGGGGATGAAGCCGCGGCGGATCTCCGCGCCCATCTCCGTGCGGATGGGGATGTTCTGCAGGTTGGGATCGGACTACGACAGGCGCCCCGTGGCCGCGATGGTCTGGCTGAACGACGTGTGGATCCGCCCCGTATCGGGATTGACGGTCCTGGGCAGCGATTCCACGTAGGTGCCGCGCAGCTTTTCCACCTGCCGGTACTCCATCAGCAGCGTGGGGAGCGTGTGCCCCTTGGCGGCCAGCGCCTGCAGCACGTCCACGTCCGTCGATGCGCCCGTCTTGGTCTTCTTGATGACGGGCAGCCCCAGCTTGCCGAAGAGGATCTCCCGCAGCTGCGGCGTGCTGCCGATGTTGAACTCCTGCCCCGCCTCGGCGTAGATCTGCTGCTCCACCCGGCGCAGCTGGGCCCGCAGCTCCTCGCCCATCTTCGCGAAGAAGGGCTCGTCGATGCGGATGCCGTTCCACTCCATCTCCGCCAGCACGGGGAGCAGCGGCATCTCCAGGTCGCGGAACAGCGTGTCCAGGTGCAGCTCCGCCATCTCCGGCCCGAACTTCTCCGCCAGCCGCAGGGCGATGTCGGCATCCTCCGCCGCGTAGGTGCACGCGTTCTCCAGCGATACCTCGGCAAACGGGATCTGCGCCTTGCCCTTTCCCGTCACCTCGTCGTAGGCGATGGTCGTGTGGTCCAGGTGCTGGAGCGCCAGCGAATCCAGCCCGTGCTCGCGCCGCCCCGGCTCCAGCACGTAGCTGGCGATCATGGTGTCGAAGCCCACGCCCCGCAGCGTGATCCCCTCGCGGCGAAAGACCAGGAAGTCGTACTTCAGGTTCTGCCCCACCTTCTCGACGGCCGCGTCCTCCAGCAGTTCGATGAGCGGGCGCATCGCCTCCCCGTGCAGGTCGGGCAGGTTCGCGACCACCTCGCACCCCGGCCCGTCCTGGGGCGTGGCGGGCGCCAGGTCGCCCAGCAGGTCGCCCTGGTCCGGGCCCCGCGTCCGGTGGCGGAACGGCAGGTAGAACGCCTCGCCCGTCTTTACGCCGAGCGAGATGCCGCAGAGCGTGGCCCGCATGGGATCCGTGTCGCTCGTCTCCGTATCCACCGCCACGCGCCCCGCCGCGCGCGCCTGCGCCACCACGGCGTTCACCTCGTCGGCCGTGGACAGCAGCGTGTACGTGGCGTCCAGCCGGTTGGCCGGGCGCGCCTCGGCCGCGGCGCCGTCCTCCGCGGCGGCGCCGGGGCCCACGTTGGCGAAGTCGCGGGCCAGCGAGTGGAACTCCAGGTCGAAGAACAGGTCCTTGAGCCGCGCCCGGTCCGGCTCGCGGCAGCGCAGCGACTCGAGATCGAGGTCGACGGGCAGGTCCTCGCGGATGGTGACGAGCTTCTTGGAAAGGATCGCGGAGTCCGCGAACGCCTCCAGGGCCTCGCGGGCGCGCTTGCTCTTGATCTCGGCCGTGTGCGCCAGGAGGTTCTCGATGGCGCCGTATTCCTCGATGAGCTGGATGGCCGTCTTGGGGCCGATCCCCTTGACCCCCGGCACGTTGTCGCTGCTGTCGCCGATGAGCCCCAGGTAGTCCACCACGTGCTCCGGCTTCACGCCCAGCCGCTCGTTGGCGTTGCGCGTGTCCACCCACTCCTCTTCCACCGCCGTGGGCCCGCCGCGTCCGGGGTTCAGCAGGCAGACGTGGGGGCGGATGAGCTGGTAGAAGTCCTTGTCTCCGCTGACGATGACCGTCTCCAGATCCACCCCCTCCGCCTTGCGCGCCAGCGTGCCGATCACGTCGTCGGCCTCGTAGCCCTGCAGCTCCAGCACGGGGATGTTGAACGCCTCCACCAGCTCGCGGATGCGCGGAATCGACATCGCCAGCTCGTCGGGCATCTTTTCGCGCGTGGCCTTGTACTCGGGGTACAGCTCCACGCGCTCGCTGTCGCCCGCGTCGAACACCATCCCCAGGTAGTCGGGGTGGTGCTTTTCGAAGATCTTGATGAGAAAGCGCGCCACTCCCCACGCCGCCGACGTGTTCTCGCCCTTGCTGGAGACGAGCGGCCGGCTGATCATCGCGAAGAAGGCGCGGTAGATGAGCGCGTAGCCGTCGATCAGGAACAGGCGGTCGCGGGTCTTCTCGGGCTTTTCCACGGGCATGGGACCGACGCTTCGATCAGATGGATGTCTGCGGATACGGACGACGCGCGCCAATCTACCGCGCGAGGCGGCGTGCGGAAACGGCATGGGCGAACCCGCCGCCTTCGCCGCGAGAATCTGGATCCCGTCCGCACGAGGGAACTCTGCGTTCAAAAATCACGGGCCCCGCGTTTCTTTACGCGGGGCCCGTTTCGTTCACGGAACGTCGGACGCGAAGCGGATCAGGGCCGCGACGGGGGTGCGGAAGAGGTACAGGCGCCGGCCGTCGTTCATCACCAGCCCGTCCGTCCCGCACTGCAGGAGCCGCTCCTGCGCCCGGGCCGGGTGCTCGTTGTACATGGACACGTACACGGAGCCCGGCGACTGGAACGTGTTCACGTCCAGCACGGAGAGCTCCCCCGCTCCGCTCTGCACGAAGAAGGCGCGCCCCAGCCGCGTGTCCACGGCGAACGACGAGGGATTGATGCTGGCCGCAAGCTGGCCCACGCGCAGGTGCCGAACGGGGTACACCACCGCGCCGCCGCTGCGGGATGGAAACAAAATGCTACCTGGCACGGTGCCGTTGGACGTGGACGGAGCCGGGCGCGCGGAGGAAAGGGCGGACGCCATGGGGACATGGACGGCCTGTCTGCCGTGCAGGCGCTCCCCGCGCCGCGAATCGCCGCATACGAGACCGTTGTGCGGACGCACCCCGGCGGGCACTTTGTGAACGCGCCCGCCTCCACGCCCACCCCGCCATGCCAATGCCGTCCTCCCCGGCCCTCCTTCTCCTGCTGCCGTACGTCCTCTCCGCCGCCATCTCGGCAGGGGTGGCGGGGTACTGCTGGCGGCGGCGTGCACGCCCCGGCGTCGCGGCCTTTGCGCTGCTGGCCGGGAGCGAGGCGTTCTGGACGATGGGATTCCTCTTCGAGCTCGCATCCCGCGGGCTGCGCGGCAAGCTCTTCTGGGACAACCTGCAGTACCTGCCCCTGGCGCTCATCCCCGTGGGGTTCCTGGCCTTTGCGCACGGCTTCAGCGGGCGGACGCCGCGGCACCCGCGCCGCGTGTACGCCGTGCTGGCGCTGCCGCTGCTGGCCGTTGCCGTGCTGGCGTTCACCGATCCGCTGCACGGGCTCATCCGCGCGGGGACGCGGCCAGTGGCGGCGCCGCTGGCGCCGCTGGAGTATGGGTTCACGGGGGTGCTCATCGCCGCGGCCGCCTACATCTACCTGCTGCAGGGAGCGGCGATCGCCGTGCTGGCGGCGGCGGGGTGGACGCGCACCCACCCGCTGTACCGCGCGCAGGTGAACGTGGTCATCGCCGGCCTGCTGGTGCCCACGCTGGGCTCCGTGCTCACCCTCACGGTGCTCGCGGACTCCCCGTTCCGGGACCTCACCCCCTACACCTTTGCGCTCGGCAACCTGGTCATCGCGTGGGGCCTCTTCCGGCGCGGGCTGTTCGACGTGGTGCCCCTGGCCCGGCACGCGGTCGTGGAGAGCCTGTCCGACGCGGTGTACGTGCTGGACGCGGCGGGGCGCGTGGTGGACCTGAACCCCGCCGCCCGGCGCGCGTCCGGGCGCGACGACGGGGTGGGGCGGCCCGCCCGGGAGGTGCTGCCGCTCCCCGCGGGGCTCGCCGCCCGGCTGCACGAGAACGGCGCCGCCGACCAGGACGTGGACGGCGGCGCCGGCGGAGGGGCGGTGCACCTGGGGGTGCACCCGCTGCACGGCCCCCATGGCGAGCCCTGGGGAAGCGTGGTGGTGCTGCGCGACATTGCCGAGCGCAAGCGGGCCGAGGCGGAGCTGCGCCGCAGCCGCGACCAGCTGGAGGCGGTCGTGGGCGAGCGGACGGCGGCGCTGGTGACGGCCAACGCGCAGCTGCTCAGCGAGATTGCCGCGCGGCGCGAAGCGGGCGAGGCGCTGCGGGCCAGCGAAGAAAGCCTGCGCCAGATCGCCGAGAACAGCAGCGAGATCTTCTGGCTGCTGGAGCTGGACCGCAGCGTGGCGTACCTGAGCCCCGCGTTCGAGCGGATGTGGGGAATGCAGCCGGGGGAGATCCGGGCCGACGCGTACGCCGCGCTGCGTACGGTCGCCCCGGAGCACCGCGACGCCGTACGGGCGGTGGTGGACGACGGCTACCTGCGGCCGTCCCAGGCTACCTACCGCGTGGTCCACCCCGGCGGCACGGAGCGCTGGCTGCAGACGCGCACGGCGCCGGTCCTGGACGAGCACGGGGCCGTGTACCGCGTGGCCGGGGTGACGGCGGACGTGACGGAGCGCAAGCGGATGGAAGACCAGCTCCTGCACGACGCCTTCCACGACGGGCTCACCGGCCTCCCCAACCGCGCCCTCTTCCAGGACCGCCTGCAGCACTCCCTGGAGCTGTCCCGCCGCCGCCCGGATCGCGGCTTCGCCGTGATGATCCTGGACCTGGACCGCTTCAAGCTGGTGAACGACAGCCTGGGGCACCTTTCCGGCGACCGCCTGCTGGCGTCCGTGGCCGACCGGCTGCGGGCGGCCATGCGCGACGGCGACACCGTGGCGCGCTTCGGCGGCGACGAGTTCGCGCTGCTGCTGGACGACGTCCCCGACGCCGGCGAGGCGCTGCGCGGGGCAGAGCGCATCCGCGCCGGGCTGGCCGGGCCGTTCGCGCTCGAGGGGCACGAGCTCTTCGTCACCCCCAGCATCGGCATCGCGCTCAGCGGGCCGGAGGTGGAGCGCCCTGAAGACATGGTGCGCCGCGCCGACACCGCCATGTACCGCGCCAAGGAGCTGGGCGGCGCGCGCAGCGAGGTGTTCGACCGGGCCATGCACGCGCGCGCCCTGTCCCGCCTGCGGCTGGAGACGGAACTGCGCCGGGCGCTGGAGCGCGGCGAGCTCGAGGCCGCCTACCAGCCCATCATCGCCCTTCCCGGGGGCCACGTGGCGGGGTTCGAGGCACTGGTGCGCTGGCGCCATCCCCAGCGCGGGCTGCTGGCGCCCGGCGCCTTCCTGGAGGTGGCCGAGGAGACGGGGCTCATCGTGGCCATCGACCGCTGGATGCTGCGCGAGGCGTGCACGCAGCTGCATGCCTGGCGCGGGCGCCATCCGGGACGTGAGCTGCGGATGACGGTGAACCTCTCCGACGCCCAGTTCGGGCACGGCGGCCTGGTGCAGTTCCTGGAGCAGACGCTGGCCGACACGGGCGTGGACGTGGACTGGGTACGGCTCGAGATCACCGAGCGGGCACTGGTGGGCGGCGCGGAAGAAGCGCTGCTGGCGGAGCTTCGCGCCCGCGGCGTGCAGATGCTCATCGACGACTTCGGCACGGGGTACAGCAGCCTGGCCCACCTGCACCGTCTGCCCATCAGCGCCCTCAAGGTGGACCGCTCGTTCCTTGCCGGCCCGGAGCCCAACTACGCCATCGTGGGCGCGGTGGTGGCGCTGTCGCACAACCTGGGCAAGGACGTGGTGGTCGAAGGGGTGGAACGAGCCGACCAGCTCGCCCGGCTGCTGGAGATGGGGGCGGACTATGCCCAGGGCTACCTTTTCTCACCGCCGGTGGATGCGCACGCCGCCGAGCCGCTCATCTCGCGGCGCTTCTCCGGCGAGGGATGGGCCGCCGGCGCGGAGTGACCCGCGCCTCGGCGGCGGATCCACGCCGCCGCACGCGCGACCGCATCCCCCCCGCTGCCTGCTCCCCCACGCGGCCCGCCCGCCGTTCTTCCGCGCATCCTTTCCCCGTGCGCGGATTCCCGCCCGTGCAACCGTTCGGCGGGGGCGCGGGTACTCATCCGCTGCCGGGCTTCGCTTCGATCGATCCCCATCCACCGAGATCCACATCCGACCCGATGCGCAGGATGCGACGCACATCGAACCTTCCCGCCGTTCTGCTGATCACGGCCCTCGCCGGCGCATGCGGCGACGCGGCGGAGGGCAATCCCACCACCCGCGCGCGCGAGCTGGAGCAGCTGGAGGCGCCGGCCCCCGGGCCCGTCCCCGCGGCCGTGCGGGCCAGCGACGCCACGCAGGACTCGCGGCGCACGGCCATCGTCACGGCGTCGGAGCGGGTGGCGCCGGCGGTGGTGAGCGTGAACGTGCTGCGGCGCGAGCGCGTCGTCCCCCGCACGCCGTGGGAGGAGATGATGCTCCCCCCCGGCACGGAGCGCGAGACGGCGGGGCTGGGCTCCGGCTTCATCATCACCCGTGAAGGGCTGGTGATCACCAACGAGCACGTGGTGCGCGCGGCGTCGGAGGTGGTGCTCACCCTGCCCGACGGCCGCGAGTTCGACGCGGACGTGGTGGGGAGCGACGAGGTGAACGACCTGGCGCTGCTGCGGATGAAGGTGCCGGCCGGGTCCGCGCCCCTGCCCGTGGCGCCGCTGGGCAACAGCGACGGGCTGATGATCGGCGAGTGGGTGATCGCCATCGGCAACCCGTTCGGCTTTCTGCTCAGCAACCCGGAGCCGTCCGTGAGCGCGGGCGTGGTGAGCGCCGTGGGGCGCAACATCCTGGGCGGCGACGGCCAGCGCAGCTACAGCCTGGACATGATCCAGACCGTCGCCTCCTTCAACCCCGGCAACAGCGGCGGCGCGCTGGTCAACGCGCTGGGCGAGGTGATCGGCGTCAACTCGTCCATCCTCAGCAACTCCGGCGGCAGCGAGGGGCTGGGATTCGCCATCCCCATCAACCGCGCGCGGCGCATTGCCCTGGACCTGGCGGACGACGGGCAGTACCGCCGCGCGTGGATCGGCGCGGAGGTGGAGGCCGTGCGCACGGAGGGCCCGCGCCGCCTGGCGGAGGTGCGGGTCAGCGTCGTGGCGCCCGGCTCGCCGGCGGAGCGCGCGGGGCTGCGGACGGGGAT
>DATING010000633.1:0-4159 GCA_035474555.1 Longimicrobium sp.
TCGCCCGCGTCGCGCGCCGTGGCCGGCGCGCCGAACTCCGACCGCACCTGGTCCGGCGTCATCCCCTGCGCGATCGTCTGCCCCGCGGCCGGCGCGGCGGCGATGCAGATCGCGCCCAGGGCCAGCATCATCGAATGCTTCATCGGGCAACCTCGTGTGAGAGGGAGTGCCAAGTTCACAGTACCAAGTGCCAAGTGAACTGCTTCCGGCGCCGGCATCCCGTACTTGGCACTAGGGACTTGTCACTAGGCACTTTGAACTAGGCACTCGGTACTAGAAACTCCGCCAGCGACCGGAACAATCCCGCGCCGTCCACCGAGCCCAGCGCCAGGTCGACGGCGCGCTCCGGGTGCGGCATCATCCCCAGCACGTTTCCGGCCGCGTTCACGATGCCGGCGATGTTGCGCGCGGCGCCGTTGGGGTTGGCGTCCGCCGTGATCTCGCCCTCGCGGTCGCAGTAGCGGAACACCACGCGCCCCTCCGCCTCCAGCTGGTCCAGCACGTCCGCGTCCGCCGTGTAGCACCCCTCGCCGTGCGCGATGGGAATGCGCAGCACCTCGCCCACCGTGTACTCGCTGGTGAACGGCGCCTCGGCGCGCTCCACGCGCAGAAAGACGGGGCGGCTGCGGAACTTGAGGCTGCGGTTGCGCATGAGCGCGCCCGGCAGCAGCCCGCTCTCGCACAGGATCTGGAAGCCGTTGCAGATCCCCGCCACGGGCCCGCCCGCGTTGGCAAAGGCGATCACCTCGCGCATGATGGGGCTGTGCGCAGCGATGGCGCCCGCCCGCAGGTAGTCGCCGTAGCTGAAGCCGCCGGGCAGGAAGACGGCGTCCACCCCCTGCAGGTCGTGCTCCTTGTGCCACAGGTACACGGCCTCGGCGTCCAGCGCTTCCTGGACGGCCTTGTAGCAATCGTAGTCACAATTGCTGCCGGGGAACGTCACCACGCCGATCTTCACGCCGCGCTCCCGGCGGCCGCGCGCACCGCCACGTCGAAGTCCTCCGTCACGGGGTTGGCCAGCAGCTGGCGGCACATGGCCGTGGCCTGCTCGCGCGCCTCGTTCTCGCTCCCTGCCTGCAGGGTAAAGACGATCAGCCGCCCCACGTGCACCTCGCCCACGCCGCCAAAGCCCAGCGACGAAAGGGCGCCGCCCACGGCCTTGCCCTGCGGGTCCAGGATGCCGCGGCGCGGCGTGACCCGCACCTCGATGCCATAATCCGTCACGTGCGATCTCTCCGATTGGTGGGTCTGCGGTCCGCCTTGCGGCGCCCGAACCGCCGGGGGCGCATCTCCTCGTAGTCCAGCTCGCGGCGCTCGTCGGGGTCCAGCTCTTCTTCCAGGAAGTCGCGCTCCGGCAGCCGCTCCGCCAGCCCCATCCCCACCGAGCGCACCAGCCCGTAGGTGATGTACAGGATGGAGAAGGGGAAGAAGAAGTACTCCGGGTACGTGAACGCCGACACCAGCGCCGCGATGAGCAGGAAGATGGCGAACAGGCCGCCCGCCGTCCGCACGCTGAAGCGCGGGACCACCGGGTACAGCACGTTGCTCACCATCAGCAGCCCCAGGAACAGCATCAGCCATCCGGCCGTGCGGGCCTCCGGGACGCGGTACAGGACCTTGTCGAAGAAGGCCGTCTGCGTGAACGCGTAGTACGTGGCCAGGCAGGCGCCGGCCGTGGGCGAGGGAAGGCCGTGAAAGGTGCTCTTGGCCGTCCCCGCCTGCTCGATGTTGAAGCGCGCTAGCCGGCACACGGCCGCGACGATGTAGAGGAAGGAGACGACCCACGCCCACTCGCCGCCCTGCTGCAAAAAGGCGAAGTACGCGATCAGCGCGGGCGCCACCCCGAACGAGATGGCGTCGGCGAACGAGTCCAGCTCTTCGCCGAATGCGCTCCCCGTGGCCGTCAGCCGGGCGATGCGCCCGTCGAACAGGTCCATGATGGCCGCGCCCACGATCATCCATCCCGCCGTGGAGAACTGTCCGCGCGACGCCGTGACGATGGCCCACACGCCCAGGAACAGGTTGCCGATGGTAAAGGCGCTGGGCAGGATGACGATGCCCCGGCGCAGCCGCCGGCGCCGCGGGGGGATCTCCAGGATGTCCGTCATCGTCCCTCCTCGGGGGTGCGGAGGTCGAAGTCGTCCAGCGTGATGCCCGTCAGCCGGCGGAACGCGTCCTGGTAGCGGCGGCTCGTCTCTTCCACGATGTCCGGCGGAAGCTCCGGGCCGGGCGCGGTCTTGTCCCAGCGGCCGGCGGAGACCAACTCCTCCAGCCAGTCGCGCAGGGGCTGCTTGTCCAGCGAGGGCTGGCCGCGGCCGGGCGCGTACGCCTCGCGGGGCCAGAAGCGCGACGAGTCCGGCGTCATCACCTCGTCCATCAGGCGGATGGTGCCGTCGGTGTCGCGGCCGAACTCGAACTTGGTGTCGGCGATGATGATGTCGCTTTCCCCGGCGATCACGCGGCCGCGTCCGTACACGGCCATGCTGGCCTCGCGCAGCCGCTCCGCCGCCTCGGCGCCCACGATCTCCTGCATCCGCCCGTAGGGGATGTTCTCGTCGTGGCCGGACTCGGCCTTGGTGGCGGGGGAAAAGACGGGGGGATCCAGGGGGGCGGATTCCTGGAGCCCGGCGGGGAGCGGCTCGCCGGCCAGGGTGCCCGTTTCGCGGTACTCCTTCCACGCGCTGCCGCTCAGGTAGCCGCGCACCACGCACTCCACGGGGAAGGGCTGCAGCTTGCGGATGAGCGTGCCGCGGCGCGCCCAGGCGTCGCGGTGGGGCGCCAGGGCGGGGTAGCGGTCGGCGATCTCGTCGGGGTCCACCGAGAGAAAGTGGTTGGGCACCAGGTCGCCGGTGCGCGCGAACCACCACGCGCTGATCAGGGTGAGCACCTCGCCTTTGCGCGGGACGGCGGTGGGCATCACCACGTCGAACGCGCTCACCCGGTCCGTCGCGACCATCAGCAGGGCGTCGCCCAGGTCGTACACGTCGCGGACCTTTCCGCGGATCCGCAGCGGAAAGGGGAGGTCGGTGCTGACCAGGGTGGATGTCAGGATCGGCGCTCCGTCCAGGGTTGTTTTCGGAGCCGGCAAATTACAAGGCGCCGATGGCCGCAGCAACCCGCGCGCCGTGGCGAATGCAGCCGCGCGCCCGATCCCCGTCGCGAATCCGCCCGAAACGGCGGCTCACACAGAGTCAACAGGGTCAGCAGAGGGATGAACTCCGCTGACCCTGTTGGCTCGATGTGAGACTGATCTTGCGGTCGGGTCTGGGATCAGCGGCGGGATTCATCCGTGGAGGCCTGGGCAACCGGCCACTCCGGGAAGGTCGGGTTCGGCGTCCAGGCGCTGGTGGACTCGCCCACTTCGATCACGATGCCGTCGCGGAACCGGACCTGCGCCGTCCGGCTGCGCAGCACCAGCCCATCAGCCATCAGGCGCGAGTAGATCCACACTTCTCCGCCCTCCACGGCTTCCCGGCGCTCCGGCTGGCCGTTGAGCGCCACGACCTGCGCCTGCGACTGCCCCGCGGCCGGGACGACCACTTTGCCCACCGCCAGCGGCTCCGGCCCGCGCGGCGCCTCCGCGCGGTGGCAGCCGCCGAGCGCGAGCACCGCCGCGGCGAGGAGGAAAAGTGCGCTGCTGGATTTCATCGTTTCGATCCTGTGCCGCGGTGGGTGGATTCCGTCTTTCCTGTGGATACGGTGCCGCGGCGCGCCGCAGGGTTGCCCGCGGCCGTGCTGGCGTCGGACGGTTGCGCCTCCTTGTTCGTATGATACGACCCGGTTGTTTTCCTGAAGGAGGCGCCGCCGATTCCAACCTTGCCGGGAGCCATGGCGCCGACTGAAGGATCTACCGTCCCGTGCATGACGTCGGCGTCCGCGGATAGGTCCTGCCTGCGACTACTCGCCTGCGATGCACGGACTTCCAGCCAGGGCCGTCTTCTACCGATCGCGATCAGGTGGATGCTGTGCCTGGGCACGCTTCCGCGCCGAGTAGCCACGATCCTGCCTCTTCGAGAAAACGCGGATGCCGTCCCCTCGCCGGCAGCGACCGATCTACCAAGGATCTCTGGCCTCCTGCTCAACTCGGCCGATCCGCGTCCGGCCGTCGCGGCGCATCGCTCCCGCACGCACGGCGTTGGAAGAGATTGCGACACCGGAT
>DATING010000634.1:0-3362 GCA_035474555.1 Longimicrobium sp.
TTTCGCACTTTCGCACTTTCGCACTTTCGCACTTCGCACTTCGCACTTTCGCACTTCCCGCAATCACGCACTCATCGCGTCGAGCACGGGCGCGACTTCGCGCGGCTCGCGCAGGCGGACGGCGGCGAGCGCCGGGCGCAGCAGGACGCCGGGGCTGCGGATGGGCACCGCGAGGCCCGCGACGACGTGGTCCAGCGCGTTGATCTCGTGCGGCAGCCGCGCGCTGTCCACGCTGGCGAAGCACTGCGCCGACTTCCATGCCAGGTCGCGCGATCCGCCCAGGCAAAAGGTGCAGATTTCCTCGTCCGTGCGCATGCCGATGCGGTCCAGCACGCCCATCCACGGCGACACGCGGGCGATGCGGTCCTGCACGTCGTCCAGCATCTCGCCCAGCAGGCGGCTGATCTCGCGAAAGTCGTGCTGCAGCCCCGGCAGGTCGCGCCCCGGCGACGTCTGCGCGGCGGCAATGCCCAGGTCCAGGTTGATGTGCGCGTTCATCCCCAGCAGCAGGTGCTGCAGGATGAGCAGGCTGCTTCCCCGCGCCGCCTCGAAGGCCACGGTCCAGCTCTTGGTGGGCCGCCGGCCGGACTGGTAGGAATCCAGCGCGGCCAGGTAGCGGTTGGCGAAGATCACGTCCAGCCGCTCCATCCGCGGCCCGTCCTGAAAGCGTCCCGCCGCGATCCCCTGGCCCACCCGCACCGTCACCGAGCGGTACAGGCAGGCGAAGAAGCCCAGCCGGTCGTTGTTGCGCCGCGAGGTTGCGATCACGTCGTCCAGGCGGCTGACGACTTCATCCAGGCTCGTGGCGGGGCGGAAGGATGTGGGTGCGGACATCGGGGTGCGGGAGGGCAGGAGTGCGAAAGTGCGAACGAGCGAGAAGTGCGAAAGTAGCAGGCGGAGGTCCAGCGGCCGGCAGACTACAAGGATAGGCGTGGATCGAATGGATGGCAACGCACGGACGTGGCAGTCCGCGCAGGCGGACTTCGTGTGTTGGTTGCGGCGAATTCATTCGCTCGGCCTGGGCCGGACCCGCTCCTCCACGCTTGGGCCGCGGCGGATCGGCATCAGGCGCCGCCTACGCCTGGCCTCCGCCGCGTGGGGCAAACCCCGACGGAGCGTCCGCATTCTCTCCGATTGGTGTAGGGAGCGCGCAGATGCATCATGAGGGGAGAATGGCTGTACCGGGTTTATCATCCCCCTGAAAACACGCGCGGCCCTGCCCATGAGCTCCCACACGACCGACCGTCCCACCGCCTGGCTCGTTCTGCCCGGACATCGCGACGCCCCGGCACGGCTCATCGTGGAGCGGTACTCGCGCGTGGCGCGGTTCTACCGGACGCTGGTGTACGCGGCGCTGTGGATCGGCGGCACGACGGTGACGTTCCTCATCACCATCTTCGATCCGTTCATGACCGCCATGCCGTTCCTGTTCGGCGCGGTGATGACGCACCGTAGCTGGCGCGGCCGCTACCGGGTGATGGAGTTCAGCGGCGCCTGCCCGCGCTGCCAGCACCCCCTGGACCTCAAGCTGGGCAGCAAGATCGGCTCGCCGCACCACCTGGTCTGCTTTCAGTGCCACCACGAGCCCGACCTGTACCTGGCCGCGTGACGGCGTAGCCCCGACGGAGCGCGCGCGGCCAGCACTGCGGATCAACGATCCTGCGCTGCCTCGGTTTCCGTGTCTGGCTCGTCGAGGGGCCAGTGGATGTCCTCGTACGCCTCGATCAGCTCCACGAGCGCCTCGTAACGATCGCCGTCCGGCGTGCCGGGCTCCGCGTCCCACAGCGCATCCGCCTGTTCCAGCGCGGCCTTGTAATCCGCCTCGTTCTCGATGGACGTGATCGTCCGGTCCATTGAATCATCCCTCGTTCGTGTTGGTCGGGCCTGCACCAGGGTGGCCGATCGTCACGACCGGGGCCACTCCGCGGCAAGTCCAGCCGCCGGGCTTTGCTGGATCAGCACCTCGGCCGGGATGCCCAGGCGCATGCCGAGGTGCCGGATCATCCGCGGGGTGAAAGGACGCTCGCGGCTGAGAATCTCCGACACGCGCCCGCGGGAGCCGATCATCTCCTCCAGGTCGCGCGCCCGAAGGTTCTTCTCCGCCATGCGGACGCGGATGGCATCGATCGGATCCGGTGCGTCGATCGGCCAGCGGCGATCTTCGTAGGCCTCGATCCGCGTGACGAGGATGTCGAGGTGATCGCCGTCCGGGGTGCCTGGCTCCGCATCGAACAACACGTTAGCCAGGGCCAGTGCGGCCGTGTAATCCGCTTCGTCGCTGATGGGCCGGATGGTGATCTCCATCGAATCCTCCCTCGTCCGTGTTGGTCGGCGCTGCATCAAAAGTGGCCAATCGTCACGACCGAGTCCAGTCCCCCCCCCCACGCGAACGAGGCCGCTCCCGGATCGGGGAGCGGCCTCGCTGACATCCATCCACCGCAGCGCTACTGGTCGAACACCTGGGCGCCCTCGGGGGGCGTGAAGGTGAAGAGGGAGTTCGCCAGCGCGTGGTTGGTGCGCAGGTTCCGCAGCTCCACGCGGCGCACGGACTCGTTCTCCTCGGTGATCTCAAACCGGCGGACGAGGTGGTCTTCCTTGTCCACCCACACCTTGAGGATGCGGTACGGCGACGCGCCGCGCGGCACCAGCGTGAGCACGTGCGCCGGGCGCCCGCCCACGCTCTCCTCGCCCGCGACCGTGCTCACGAAGCGCTGGTTGGGGTTGGAGAGGAACTGCGCCTGCAGGTCCACCGCCTCGCCGCCCTCGGCAATGCTGGTGCGGATGACCTGCGTGCGGTCCGCGCTGGGATAGTACAGCCAGAAGTGCCGCCCGTCCGCCACGATCACGTCGCCCGCCGGGTCGCTGAAGCGCATGAGGAAGCGGTCCGGCTTGCGCTGGAACAGCTTGCCCGTGCTGCGCTGCGTCTGGTTGAGCAGCGGCACCGTCATGGTCTGCGTGAAGTCCGCCTCCAGCGAGCGCACGCCGTTGGCCGCGGCCTCGGCCCGCGTCAGGATCTGCGCCGCGCGGTCCTGGCTGGCCGCCTCCGCCGCCGTGGGCTTGGTGGCGGGCGTACCGGGCGTGCCGGGCGCCGCGGGCGTCGCCGCGCCGGCCGGGGCCGTGCCGCGAGCTGCCGCGGCGGGCGCACCGGGCGTGCCGGGCTGCGCGGACGCGGTCCCCGGCATTCCGGCGGGGGCCTGCGCCGGCACCTGCGCGGCGGGGGCCGTCTGCGCGGCCGGGGCCTGCTCCGGGGCGTCGCCGGGCGCGGCGGCGGACGACTCGCGCCCCCCGCAGGCCGCCAGCGGCAGCGAAAGCAGGACTCCCAGGCGCACGGTGGTCTTCATCATCTATCTTCAGCGTCTCGG
>DATING010000635.1:0-3532 GCA_035474555.1 Longimicrobium sp.
TGGCCGTGCAGCAGCCCGCCCGCGGGGGTGATCCTGGCCCGGGTGGAATCCAGCGATTCCCACACGAAGCTGGTTGCCGCCGGGTCCAGCTCGCCCACCACGTTGTACGCCCGCGCCGTAAGCTGCCGCTCGGCAGAGGAGCGCACGTCGAAGTTGCCGCTGATGAGCACGTAGCCGTCCGGCCAGGGCACCGCCGCCGCCACGTACACGCCAAAGTGGAACGACTCCACCGTGGCGGGCACGTTGAAGGTCCACTTTCGGGGCGCGGTCACCTCGAACTGGTCCAGCACGGAGTTGTACTGGTAGTAGTCCTGGTCCGCGGCCAGGAACGTGGCCTTTCCATCCTCCACCACGTCGATCACGCCGGTGCCGGCCGTGGCCACGGGGGGCGTGGAAAAGAACACGCGCACCCGGTTGCCGTCGGCGGCCAGCGGCGGGATGGTGTCGGCCGTTCCCAGCGGCTGGGGGATCAGGTTGCGCACCGTCACGTCCAGCGTGAACACCCCCGTCCCCGGGTTGTAGTCCGGGTTGGTGGAGGTGAGCGTGACGTAGTCGTGCTGGTTGCCCACGATCAGGTGGCTGGGCGCCCCCTCTCCGCCGGTCGTGGCGCCGCACTTCACCAGCAGCGTGCGCACCTCCACGCGGCAGTCCACGGCCTGCAGCAGGACGGGCTCGGCGGGCGGGGCCGTTACGCCGGGGCCGGTCAGCGCGGGGCCCGCGTCGTCGTTGCGGTCCGTGCACGCCACCAGGGCGAGCGCGGTCACCGCCGCCGCGAGCCAGAGGGAGCCGTGTTGCAGAAATTTCATGTCACAGCCCTGGGCTTGGGTTCCCCTGCCGTGCGCGCCTCCGGCGTCGCCGCCGCCCGTCCCCGGAAGTGGATGGGCGGGCTGGGCCCTGGACGCAGGGGTGCGCGCGCCATTCCACGAAGAAAGGCGTAACAGGGGTGTAGCAGGTTGCCTGGCGTGGTGCTCCGCCGGCGCCGTGCCGGCGGATGGAGAGGGGCGGGCGGCCGTGCCAGGTGCCGGCCGTTCGCTGGCTCGCCTCCCGGCGCCGTACCGGCGCACCGGGGGCGGGCGTTGGCGGGACCGGGCCCGCGAACGCCGCTACGTCAAAAGCAGGTGCTGCCGCTGCCGCCCGTGCCGCAGTCGCCGGGGATCTCCGCACCCGTCTGCAGCGTGAGCTTGTTCAGGTGGGGCAGGTCCTCCACGCGGGGGGCCGTCCAGGGGCGCCGTGCGTGGGACTGTGCAGCGGGAAGGGAACTGGTCTGCATGCGTGGATCCTCGCGATGGGGACGCGGTCCAGGGTCGGCGGAACGCCGGGGGCGCGCGTTGCGGAAAGGGTTTCCTGCGCCGGCGTCGTGCGAGCCGATCGACATGCCGATCGGGAGGCTCGTCCGGGCGAGGGAAGAACGGTACCCGGGGATGCTTCGGAGGACGGCGCACTCGCTCCCCGCAGCGCCGCCCATTGCAGAAAAGGTGCCGATAAACGTACGAAGTGGACTGCTCCAAGCCGTTGGATCAGACGGGTTTTTCGCCCGGTCCGGGAGCTCGCGCGGCAGGTGCGTCCGCCGTGCCGGGAGCCCCACAGTATACGCGATTATCGATTCGGTCGAGACTTCACGGAACCCAGGCCTGCCCCTGCTTTCTTCAGGCGTGCGTACGCTCATCGCAGGACTGTGGACCGGGTCCGCCCTCGTTTGTTTCGCCGGGCGCCAGGTGTTTTTCCCGGTCTTGCCTGCCGCGCGCCCGTCGCCCTTCCTCGCGCCGAGGCCGGCGCGTCCCCAGAAGACAGACTCGATCGCCTGGCCCGTTCTCTCCGGCGCCTGGGGACGGATGTGTCCCAGGTGGGGCACGGACGCCGGACAACAGTGTCCCAGTGGCGCCATCCACGCGGCGAGATCCCATACCGTGGACCGAACCGCGTGACGCCTATCCGCCCGGCAGCGGCGACGGAACTGCCCGGTGTGGAAAGGCGAAGAGGGACGTCTTTCTTCCCCTTCCACACGGGTGCCATGTCCGTGGATTCACCCGCCCGTGGA
Organism: Longimicrobium sp.; assembly: GCA_035474555.1. Taxonomy (GTDB): domain Bacteria; phylum Gemmatimonadota; class Gemmatimonadetes; order Longimicrobiales; family Longimicrobiaceae; genus Longimicrobium. The sequence goes on from DATING010000635.1 coordinate 2,039, forward strand.
CCGGCGGGCGGGACGGACACTGGCTACGGGGCGGGGGCGGCCGTCACCAGGGCCTCCAGCCGCTGCAGGCGCGTCTCCAGCGCCTGGATGCGCGCGTCGCGCTCCGCGACCGCCGCCTCCAGCGCCTGGATGCGGTCCGCGTGCCCTTCCGTGCGCGCGTCCAGCGCCTGCACGCCGGCGAAGTTCACGCCGTCGATGTCCAGCAGCCCGATGGAGGTGTCGTCCGTGCCCAGGCCGAACGCCGCGCGAAAGTCCTCCGCGAACGGGCCCATGTGCTTTACCTGCGCGCCCTCGGACGTGTAGCTCCACGTGTTCACGGGGATGGAGCGGATGCGCGCCAGCACGTCCTCGCCGTCCACCGTGGCGAAGTGGTCCTTGAGCAGCCGGCTGGACGAGCACGCGAAGGAGCCCGAGCCCGGCGGCAGGTTGCACCCCGTGGTCTGCGTGGGGTTGCTGCGGAAGCGAAAGCCGCCCGCCGCGCGCACGGCGAACTCGTTGTTGGCCTGGGCCTCCATGGAGTCGGCGATGGACGCGTCGGAAAAGACCTTGGCGCCCATGTGGCCGTTGGTGCTGGCGCGGTAGCCAAAGGCCATGGAGTAGTCCGCGTCGGCCGTGCTGGTGTAGCCGATGGCCACCGCCGCGTCGCCGTCGCTCCAGTTGTTCTGGCCGATGGTCACGCCCGCGTGGTCCAGCACGTCGTTGTTCAGCCCCAGCGCAATGCCGCAGGTGCCGATGTTCGGGCTCGCACCCCAGATCTTGTTGCCGCTGCCCAGGGCCATGCCACACTGCGCCCCTTCCTCCACCGTGTTCTGGTTGCCCATGGCGAACGAGTAGATGCCGGCCGCGATGTTCAGCGCCCCGCCCGCCCACGAGTAGTAGCCGATGTTGCTCTCGTCGAACTGGCCGCCGTCGTCGGCGTAGCCCGCGCGAAAGGCCACCTTGCCGGGGTACCACATCATCCGCCACCCCTTGCCGCTCGTGGGGATGATGCCGGTGGTGATCTGCCCCATGACGACAAGCCCGCCCGCGCTGTCCACGCGCAGCCGGTCGCCCGCGGGAACGCCGGAGCGCAGGCGCAGCAGGATGTCGGACTGCGCGGAGGCCGGCGTGTGCACGGCGGCGGCAACGCCCATGGCCAGCAGGGCGGCGAAACACAGGTGCTTCATGTGAACCGTTCCGTATCCGAAAGTCTCGTGGTGTGGGGGGCAGGACGGGCCGTGACGGGCCGCGTCCTGCCTGGACCCGGCGTGCCGACGGAGATCGGCGGCCGGTGCGCCGCGGGGGGTGCGATGGATTCGGCCAGCCGTCCGCACGGGAGGGCGGGCCGGGCACCGCCGGGCCGCGGCAGTGCTCAGGGACCGTTGCGCCGGCGCTCGCACGCCTCCATCAGCTGCGAGCGCAGGGGGTCTTCCACGGACTGCGCCTGGGCCATGCAGCTCCGGTAGATGGATTCCTCCGTCTCCACGTGGGGCGCGGCGGGCGGGGGCGGGTCCA
>DATING010000636.1:0-3005 GCA_035474555.1 Longimicrobium sp.
GCACCCACCCATCGAACGAGGCAGCAAGACGATGTCGTTTCGCCGGCAGGACGCGCTGGACTACCACAGCGAAGGCAGGCCCGGAAAGATCGCCGTGGTCCCCACCAAGCCCGCCAGCACGCAGCGGGACCTGTCGCTGGCGTACTCGCCCGGCGTGGCCGAGCCGTGCCGCGAGATCGCCGCGAACCCCGAGGATGTGTTCAAGTACACGGCGCGCGGCAACCTCGTGGCCGTGGTCTCCAACGGCACCGCGGTGCTGGGGCTGGGCGACCTGGGCCCCCTGGCGTCCAAGCCGGTGATGGAGGGCAAGGGCGTGCTCTTCAAGCGCTTCGCCGACATCGACGTCTTCGACCTGGAGGTGGGCAGCAAGGACCCGGACGACGTCATCCGCTTCTGCGAGCTGCTGGAGCCCACCGTGGGCGGCATCAACCTGGAGGACATCGGCGCCCCGGAGTGCTTCTACATCGAGGAGACGCTCAAGGAACGGCTCGACATCCCCGTCTTTCACGACGACCAGCACGGCACGGCGGTGATCAGCGGTGCCGCGCTGCTCAACGCGCTGGAGATCAGCGGCAAGTCCATCGAGTCGCTCACGGTGGTGTTCAGCGGCGCGGGGGCGGCGGCCATCGCCACGGCGGAGCACTACGTGTCGCTGGGGGTGCGCCGCGAGAACATCGTGATGACGGACAGCAAGGGCGTCATCCGCGCCGACCGCGGCACCCTGGACCGCTACAAGGGCCGCTTCGCCACGGCGCGGGACCTCCACACGCTGGAGGACGCCCTGCGCGGCGCGGACATGTTCGTGGGCCTGTCCGTGGCCGGCGCCGTGACGCGGGAGATGATCGATTCCATGGCCCAGGCGCCCATCGTCTTCGCGCTCGCCAACCCCGATCCCGAGATCCTGCCGGAGGACGTGCTGGCCGTGCGGCCGGACGCAATGATGGCCACGGGGCGCACCGACTATCCCAACCAGATCAACAACGTCCTGGGCTTTCCCTTCATCTTTCGCGGCGCGCTGGACGTGCGGGCGCGCGCCATCAACGACGAGATGAAGATGGCCGCCACCCGCGCCCTGGCCGAGCTGGCGCGGCTGGACGTGCCGGAGTCGGTGGAGAAGGCGTACGGCAACGAGCGCTTCCGCTTTGGCGCGGAGTACCTGATCCCCAAGCCGTTCGACCCGCGCATCATGCTCTTCGTGGCGCCCGCCGTGGCCAAGGCCGCCATGGACACGGGCGTGGCGCGCGTGCAGATCGACCTGGAGCACTACCGCGCCGAGCTCATCGCGCGCCTGGGCCGCGGGCGCGAGGTCATGCGCGACATCATGCGCCGCGCCCGGCAGAGCCCGCGCCGCATCGTCTATCCCGAGGGCGAGAACGAGCGGATCATCCGCGCCTGCGCCCTGGTGCTGGGCGAGGGGATCGCGCGCCCCGTGCTCATCGGCCGGCCGGACGTCATCCGCGAGTCCGCCGCCGCGCTGGGCGTGTCGCTGGAGGGCGCGGAGATCGTGGATCACTGGACGGACGACCGGAGCGAGCGGTACGCGCAGGAGTTCTTTCGCCGGCGCCAGCGCAAGGGCGTGACCCTGGCCCAGGCGCGCGAGCGGATGCGCGAGCCCGTCTTCTTCGGCTGCATGATGGTGCTGGAGGGTGACGCCGACGGGCTGCTGGCGGGCGAGGACATGTACTACCCCGAGACCATCCGCCCCGCGCTGGAGGTCATCGGCACGGCGCCGGGGGTGCGGCGCGTGGCGGGGCTGTACATGCTCGTGCTGGAGCGGGAGATGATCTTTTTCGCCGACACCACGGTGAACATCGACCCCGACGCGCAGACGCTGGCCGAGACGGCGCTGCTGGCCGCGGACTTCGTGCGGCGGCTGGGGCTGGAGCCGCGCGTGGCCATGCTCTCGTTCAGCAACTTCGGGTCGGTGCGCAGCCCGCAGAGCGACAAGGTGCGCGCGGCCACCGAGCTGGTGAAGCAGCGCGCGCCGGAGCTGGAGATCGACGGCGAGATGCAGGCGGACACGGCGGCCATGGACGAGTTCCGCATGGAGAACTACCCGTTCACCTCCCTGCGCGGCCGCCCCAACGTGTACATCTTCCCCAACCTGGACGCCGCCAATTCCGCCTACAAGCTCATGTGGCGGATGGGCGGCGCCGAGGCGTTCGGCCCCATCCTGCTGGGGATGGGCCACCCCATCCACGTGCTTCAGCGGGGCAGCGAGGCCGTGGACGTGCTGAACCTGACGGCGCTGGCGGTGGTGGATGCGCAGGAGCACGCCGGCCGCCACGCCGGTGGCTGAGGGGGAGACGACGGGCGGCGGCGGATCCGTCCGCATCCACTACCGCCGCCCGCCGGACCGCGTGCAGGTGTTCGACCAGGCGGTGGTGGAGGATGACGGAACGTGCATCGTCACGTATCTGCCTGCCGCGCAACTGAAGAAGCCCGTGACGGCGGGCGGGCGCGTGGTGCTGGAGCCCGGCGCCCCCGTCGTGTGGTTCACGTACCGTGGCGACGTGTGGCACGACGTCGGCCGCTTTCACCGTGCGGACGGCACCTTTACGGGCCTGTACGCCAACGTGCTGACGCCGGTGGTGATGGACGGGGCCCGGTGGGACACGACGGACCTGTTCCTGGACGTGTGGATGGGCGCGGACGGCGGCGTGGAGATCCTGGACCGCGACGAGTTCGATGCCGCGGTGGACGCGGGATGGATCGACGCCCCCACCGCCGCCCGCGCCCTGGCCGAAGCCGAGCGCCTGGCCGCGGATGCCCGCGCGGGCACGTGGCCGCCGCCCCACGTGCGCGAGTGGACGCTGGAGCGCACGCGGGCCGTTGTGGGAGGGTGATCCATCACACGTGGCGGACGAAGCGGTCGAGAGACGAAGCGGCCGTCCTGAAGGATGAACCCTGCCGCGGGGATGCCGGAAGCCCCGTCCCCGCGCCAGTACGCGGGAACGGGACTTCAGCGAAGGAAAGCCATTCACCTCCACGCCCTTCCCGCAGAC
>DATING010000637.1:0-3882 GCA_035474555.1 Longimicrobium sp.
CCGGCCCTTCCCCCATAAACTGCATGGGGGAAGGGAGAACCCCATCCCGCGCCCGGTGGCAGAGACTCGCCGCGGTCCGGGCGCCCCCCATCCCCGGCCCTACCCCCATAAACTGCATGGGGGAAGGGAGAACCCCATCCCGCGCTGGATCGGATATCCCGCCGCCGCGCGTCCTCCGCCGAGGGGACCAGACCTCGTCGACGTTTATTCCCTCTCCCACGCAGTTTGTGGGAGAGGGAAGACGGCCTAAGCCGGCTGGGTGAGGGCCGGCTGGGCGACGGCCACTCCCCGCAGGTCGCGGCCCGTCATCGCCGCGGGCTGCGGGACGCCGATCAGCCCCAGGATCGTCGGGGCCACGTCGCACAGCGCTCCATCGTGCAGTGCCGCCGCCGTCCGCCGGCCCTCCGGCTCCACGAGGATGATGCCGACGGGATTGGTCGTGTGCGCGGTGTGGGGGCCGTTGGTCGTCGGATCCCACATCTGCTCGCAGTTGCCGTGGTCCGCCGTCACCAGCAGCGTGGTGCCCGTGTCGCGGCAGGCCTGCAGCACCTGGCCCAATCCCTCGTCCACCGCTTCGACCGCGCCCACGGCGGCGGACAGCACCCCCGTGTGCCCCACCATGTCGGGGTTGGCGAAGTTGCAGACGAGCACGCTGTACTTCTGCGAGCGGATGGCCTCCACCAGGCCGCGGGCCACCTCGGGCTCGCTCATCTCCGGCTGCAGGTCGTACGTGGCCACCTTGGGCGACGAGACCAGGCGGCGGTCCTCGCCCGCGGGCGGATCTTCCACCCCGCCGTTGAAGAAGTAGGTGACGTGCGGATACTTTTCCGTCTCCGCCGTGCGAAAGCTCGCCAGCCCGTGCGCCGCGAGGACGTCGCTCAGCTTGTCGTCCAGCGGTTGCGGGGGGAAGGCGGCGGGGAGAAGGAAGTCCTCGTCGTACTGCGTCATGGTCGCCACCTCGATGCGCGGCCGGTCGGCGCCGCGGTCAAAGGCGTCGAACGCGTCGTCTGCCAGGGCGCGGGTGATCTGCCGGGCGCGGTCGCTGCGGAAGTTGAAGAAGATGACCCCGTCGCCGTCCCGCATCCGCCCCAGGGGCTCGCCGGCCTCGTCCACCATCACCCGCGGCTCCACGAACTCGTCCCGCTCGCCGTGCAGGTACGCGTCGGCGATGGCCTCCAGCGGGTCGCGCATGGGCAGGCCGGTGCCGTACACCATCGCATCGTACGCCTTTTGGGTCCGGTCCCAGCGCTGGTCGCGGTCCATGGCCCAGTAGCGGCCCATGATGGTGGCCACCTTGCACCCCTCGCCCGCGCCGCACCGGCCGAAGAGCTCCGTCAGGTACTCGCGCGCGGACTGCGGGGGCGTGTCGCGGCCGTCCAGGAACATGTGCACGCGGACGTGGGGGATGGCGTGCTGCTCGGCCAATTCCACCAGCGCCAGCAGGTGCTCGTCCACCGCGTGCACCCCGCCGGGACCGATGAGCCCCATCAGGTGCAGGGTAGCGCCGCGCGCGCGGACGCTGTCGAGCATCTGCCGAAAGACGGGGTTCTCGGCGAACTCGCCCGTCTGGATGGCGGTGGCGATGCGCTGCAGCGACTGCATGACCACGCGGCCGGCGCCCAGGTTCAGGTGCCCCACCTCGGAGTTGCCCATCTGCCCCTCCGGAAGGCCCACCGCCGGCCCGTGCGTCGTCAGCCGGGCGCGGGGATAATCGCCCTCCGTCCACAGGTGCCGCCACGTGGGCGCGTTCGCCACGGTGACGGCATTGTCGGGCGCGGGATCGCGCAGACCCCAGCCGTCCAGGATGACGAGGCAAACGCGCGGCGGCGTCGTGTCAGGCATGTTGCAGAAGGTTGGCTGAACGAATTGGATTGACAAGCCCGCGAGGCCTACCCTATAATGGCCTCGATCCCGTTGAATCGCACCGCAACCTAGAGCGCGCCCGGAGGGTTTCGCCACCCCCGGCCGTTCCCGCGCGTTTCGACGTGGAACGTCGTTTTTTCGGCCGCTCCCACTGCCCGCGGCGCCCCGCGCGCCGCCGGGCCCTGCCGGACCCAGGCGCCCTTGCGCGCACCGGCTCCATCGCCGGTCCCGGTCCGCACGAGCACGATCCCGAAAAGCACAATCCATCGCACCGGGCCCCCACGGACCCGGCCCATCCGCAGTCCGCAGTCTCGCAGGACTCGCACAGGAGTTTCCATGCACCGAAGCCGCCGCACCGCCGCGTCCCTCGCCGTACTCGCCCTCGCGGGCACCACCCTGGGCATGTACTCGCCCAGCCGCGCCCTCCCCCCGCTCACCTGGTCGTCCGCGACGCCGGGCGGCGTGGTGGAGCACGGGAGCGACGCCGCCGTCCGGGTGGCCAGCCAGGTGTTCGGCCGCAGCGGGCGGCTGCGCGTGGTGCTGTCGGAGCCCAGCCAGACGCTGCAGCTGCCCCTGGAGTGGGTGGACGCGGCCAGCCCGCTGGAGGTGGCGTACAGCTGGGAGCCGGTGGCGGGGACGCAGCTCCGCATGCTCTCGGGCGAGGGGCGGCTTACGCACGGCCTGTTCGCCCCGTCCACGGCGGGGGTGTGGCGGTTGAACCTGCGCGGCACCAGCTGGAGCCAGACGCTGGAGAACCTGTCCGTCATCACCCGCGTTCCGTTCGGCGAAAAGCGCGGCGGCTACCTGAACGGATACCGCATCGGCACCTATCCCACCGAGGTGCGCTGGCAGGGCCAGGAGTACGCCCCCCCTCCGGGCTTCATCGAAGTCACCCCCGAAAACCAGGACCTGGCCGTCAGCGAGCACTTTCGCCTGCGCAACTTCCTCACCAAGGACCAGTTCGCCGTGTGGCCCAAGTACCTGGCGCTGGACCTGCGGCTCATCGACAAGCTGGAGCTGGTGATCCAGGAGCTGAACGCCATGGGGATCCGCGCCGAGCACGTGGCGGTGATGAGCGGATTCCGCACGCCGGCGTACAACATCCAGGGCGTGGGCGAGGGCGGCCGCGCGCTGCTGAGCCGCCACACGTACGGCGACGCGAGCGACGTGTGGGTGGACAACGACCGCGACGGGTACATGGATGACCTGAACGGCGACGGCCGCCGCGACACGGAAGACGCGCGGGTGATGCTGCGCGCCGTGAACCGCGTGGAGACGCGCTTTCCCGAGCTTACGGGCGGCGCCGGCATCTACCGCGACAACGGCGCGCACGGCCCGTTCATCCACATCGACGTCCGGGGCAACGCCGCCCGCTGGTAAACCGCTCGGTGGATGGATGACGACGAGGGCTGGCCTCCCGTACGGGGGCCGGCCCTCTTCCGTTGATGGGCGGTGGAGGCGGGATGAATCACCTCCCAGCCAAGCGAATGAATTCGCCGCAACAACTACACGAAGTCCGCCTGCGCGGACTGCACGTCGGCCCGTGCGCGGAGGCGGATGACCCGGCGGGGGCGGGTTCCCGGTGTCTGGATGCCGCCCCACGCGCGCCGATCCGTCACCCCGCTGGGTGGTGTCCGCGGAGGCGGACAGTGTGAAGTTGTAGCCGCGATTTCAATCGCTTTCGCTCGGATATCGGCCGCGCCCAACACGACGCCGCCCGCCCCGGAATCCCGGAGCGGGCGGTGTCGTTCGTCGTGTCGGCCGCGATCTCGATCTCTCCACCGATCCCGGCCGATCCCGGTCTGTTTCGGTCGATTCCGGCCGCCCCTACTGGTTCCCGCCCGCGCCGGCCTGGGTCGCCGCGGCTTCGGCCTGTGCGGCGGCCGCGGCCTCCGCGGCGGCGACGGCGGAGGTTTGGAAGGCCGTGGCCACGGGGCGCCCCTCCCAGCGCGCGGGGACGGGCACCCCCAAGATCCACAGCGCCGTGGCGGCCGTGTCGAACGTGTCGATGCGCTCGGC
>DATING010000638.1:0-3439 GCA_035474555.1 Longimicrobium sp.
AGCGAATGAATTCGCGGCTACAACTTCACACTGTCGGCCTGCGCCGACACCAACGACGGACGGGAGGGCGCGGAGACAGGTCTCCGCGCCCTCCCGTCCTTCATCCGCCGAGGCGGATTCTTGTCTCCTCGCCCGCGGCTACTGCTGGTTCTCGCGGCGCAGGAAATTGTTGAGGCCGGTGAAGAACGGGACGGGCGCCTCCATCCACGGGAAGTGGCCCGTGTTCTCCATCACCCACAGCTGCGCGCCGGGGATGGCGGCGGCGAACGCCTGCGAGCTGGCAAAGGGCACCGCGTCCGCCGTGCCGTGCACCACCAGCGTGGGCACGTCCACGTGCGACAGCTGCGCGCCCAGGTCCCACACGCCCAGCGAGCCCAGGATGGTCAGGTGCGTGGGCAGCAGGCCGGCCGCCACCTCGTCCGTCACGTCGCACCAGCCGCCGCGCAGGGTGGCCATGTTGGCCCGGTCCGCGAAGTAGGTGGCGAAGCGCAGGGTGAGGAACTCCTCGCACAGCGCCTGGTTTGCCTGCCCGGCGAACCACAGGCCCGCGATCTCGCCGATCCGCGCGTTGGTGGCGCTGTCGGCGCGGGCGGCGACGATCGCCTCGAACTCGCCCCACAGCTGCGCGGTCAGCGGCGCCGGGTTCAGCAGCACCAGCTTCTCCAGCTGCTCGGCGTTCTCGCGGGCGTAGAAGCCGGCCAGCAGCCCGCCCCACGAGTGCCCCGCCAGCGTCATCCGCTCCAGCCCGAAGTGCGCGCGCACGGCTTCCAGGTCCGCCAGGTGCTTGTCCAGCGACAGCTGCGCGGGATCGGCGAGGACCTGGGACTTTCCGCCGCCCCGCTGGTCGTAGAAGATGAGGGTGCGGCCGTGCGCCAGCGGCGCCAGGTCACGGTCCAGGTAGCCCATGGACATCCCCGGCCCGCCGTGCAGGACGACGACGGTGTCCGGGCCGGTGCCCAGCGTCTTGTAGTACAGCCGCACGCCGTCGGCGCCGGCGAGGTAGCCGTCGCGCACGGGGACGTCGTACGAGAACGGGGCGTCGGCGGCGTCGAACGCGGCGGCGGAAGGAGCGGTCGGTGCATCGCCCTGGCAGGCGGCGAGCACGGGAAGCGCGGCGATGAGAAGCGTCCGGAATCTCACGTTTGTGTCTCGGTCTGGATGCGTTGGAGAATATCGGTCAGCGGGCCACCGTCCTGCACCCGCGCCGCGAATTTAACATCCATCCAACGCTCACCGGCAAATCCTTCTGTCGAAAAATTGTATGTTTTTGATTAATCTCCACTTGCGTGCGTCCCTTGACGAAAGCCGCGGATCCGTCTACCCCGGCGCTTGCCGGGGCGGCGGCGCCCCGACGTGGGGCAGGCGCGGAACAAGTGGTTACGGTGAGGACGGGGGGCTGGACGGGAGGGCCGATCGGCTGCCATGATAGGGAGGCAGTTCCGAGCGAATCCCTGGACGTGAGGATGACGACGATGAAGTGTCCCGTGTGCCTGCAGCCCGACCTGGTGATGTCGGACCGGCAGGGAATCGAGATCGACTACTGCCCGCAGTGCCGGGGCGTATGGCTGGACCGCGGCGAGCTGGACAAGATCATCGAGCGTTCCGCCGCGCTGGCGCCCGCCGCGCCGCCCCAGCAGCAGCCGCCGTACGTGCCGCAGAATCCGCCCGGCCAGCAGCCGGTGTACGGGCAGCAGCCGGGGTACGGCCAGCGCCCGCACAAGAAGTACGACGACGACTACCACGGCGGATACAAGAAGAAGCGCAAGGGATTCCTGGGCGACATCTTCGACTTCGACTGACGTTTCGGTCGTAGAACGGGGCGGAGGGGCCAGCCGGCTCCTCCGCCCGTCCTTCACCGGCGCCCAGCTCGTGGATCGGAGCTTGCCGGCCCACGTCATACGTACTGCATCCGCCACGCTCGCCTGGAGGTTCCGCCATGTGCCAATCATACGTCCGCCTGCCCCGCCTCTTCACCTCGCTGGCGGTGGCGGGGATGCTCGGACTGGGTGCTCATTCGGCCTTCGCGAGGTCAGCGGAGTCGTCCTGTTCGCTCAGCGGCGGGGGGGGTGCACAACCTGAGCTGCAGTGTGGGCCCGGCCGGCAACGCGTACTGCGACGGCGAGTGCAAGCGGATTCATGGCCCGGAATCCGTGGGAGAGTGCTACGAGCAAGACTGCTGCATTTGCTTGATCTGACGAGCCTGGCGCCACGCATCGCCAGGGCCGGCGGAGCGCTGATCCGCCGGCCCTGCTCCGTCTCGTTTTCGCCGGTGCGGATCGCGCGCCGCGGCTCACCTCGATCCATCCGCCGATGCCAGCCGACTTCCTGCTGTACGGATCCTACGGATACACGGGCCGCCTGATCGCGGAGCGCGCGAAGGTGCTCGGGCTCACGCCGCTGCTGGCGGGGCGCGACGGCACCGCGCTGGCCGCGCACGCCGCGGAGACGGGCTTTCCCCACCGCGCGTTCGCCCTGGACGATGCGGCGGCGCTGGACGCGGCGCTGCGGGAGACGCGCGTGGTGCTGCACGCGGCCGGGCCGTTCTCGCGGACGTCGCGGCCGATGGTGGATGCGTGCCTGCGCACGGGCGCGCACTACCTGGACATCACGGGCGAGATCGCCGTCTTCGAAGCCGTGGCCGCGCGGGATGCAAAGGCGAAGGCCGCGGGGGTGATGCTGATGCCGGGCGCGGGCTTCGACGTGGTGCCCAGCGACTGCCTGGCCGCGCACCTCAAGCGCCGCCTGCCCACGGCCACGCGCCTGTCGCTGGCGTTCCAGGGCCTCGGCGGCATCTCGCGCGGCACCATGACCACGATGATCGAGAACATCAACCAGGGCGGCGCCGTTCGCCGGGGCGGGCGCATTACCCGTGTGCCGGCGGCGTACCGGTCGCGCATGGTGGATTTCGGGCGCGGCCCCGTGTCCGTGACGACCATCCCCTGGGGTGACGTGTCGACGGCGTTCCACAGCACGGGGATCGGCGACATCGAGGTCTACACGCGCGTGGGGGCCGGCGCGCGGCGGGGGATGATCGCCAGCCGGCACCTGGGCTGGCTGCTGGGCTCCGGCCCCATGCAGTCGCTGATGAAGCGCCGCATCCACGCCGGCCCGGCGGGACCCACGCCCGAGCAGCGCGCCCGCGGCATGAGCCTGCTCTGGGGGCAGGTGGAGGACGATGCCGGCGGCCGCGCCGTGTCCCGCATGCGCACGCCCGAGGGCTACACGCTCACGGCACTCACGTCGGTGGAGGCCGTGCGCCGCGTGCTCGCCGGCGACGCCCCGGCGGGCTTCCAGACGCCGTCGCGCGCGTACGGCGCGGACTGGATCCTGGAGTTCGACGGGGTGGAGCGGGTGGACGTGGACGGAAGTGCGTGAGTGCGTGAGTGCGGAAGTGCGAGAGTGCGGGAGTGCGGGAGTGCGGGAGTGCGGGAGTGCGAAA
>DATING010000639.1:0-1898 GCA_035474555.1 Longimicrobium sp.
CACAGCCCCACGCGGACCTCCGGCCCCACCCCCAGGCCGGCGAGGTGATTCGCCAGGCGGTTGGCCCGCGCGTCCAGCGCACGGTACGTGAGCGATCCGCCGCGCCCCACGAGCGCGACCGCGTCCGGCGTCCGCGCCGCCTGCGCCTGGAACAGTGCGTGGATGCGCTCGGCCGCGGGGGACGCCGTGCCCGCCCGGTCGCCCTGCCGCACCACGGCGGCGCGCTCCGCGTTGTCCATCAGCCGCAACGCGGAAAGGCGCACGTCCGCATGCTCCGCGACCTGCTCCAGCACGCGCGCCAGGTGCCCCAGCATGCGCGTGATGGTGGCGCGGTCGAACAGGTCCGTGCTGTACGCCATGGACCCGCGCAGGCCGCTCGCATCCTGCTCCACGCCCAGCGACAGGTCGAACTTGGCCGCGTCCAGCTCCGGCTCCATGGCCGCCGTGCGCAGCCCCGGGAGCGCGGTGGCGGCATCGCCGGTGTTCCCGAGGGCGAACACCACCTGGAAGAGCGGCGCGTGGCTCAGGCTGCGCTCCGGCTCCAGCTCCGCCACCAGCCGCTCGAACGGCACGTCCTGGTGCTCGTACGCGGCCAGCGTGGCCGTCCGCACCCGCGCCACCACCTCGCGGAAGGTGGGATCGCCATCCAGCTCCGTCCGCAGCACGAGCGTGTTGACGAAGAAGCCGATCAACGGCTCCGTCTCCGCCCGCGTCCGCCCCGCGATCGGGCTGCCCACCACCACGTCGTCGGTCCCGGCGTACTTGCCGAGCAGCACCTGGAAGGCGGACAGCAGCACCATGTACAGCGTGGCGCCCTCGCGCCGACCCAGCGCCTCCAGCCGCTCCAGCAGCCCCTCGCCGAACTCCGCCGTCTCGTGCGCGCCGCGGTAGCTCTGCAACGCGGGACGCGGACGATCCGCCGGCAGCTCCAGCAGCGCGGGCGCGCCGGCCAGCTGCCCCTTCCAGTACGCGATCTGCCGGTCCAGCACCTCGCCGCGCAGGTGCTCGCGCTGCCACACCGCGAAGTCCGCGTACTGCACCGCCAGCGCCGGCAGCGGCGACTCCGCCCCCGCCGTGTACGCGCCGTACAGCGCCGACAGTTCGCCGGCCAGCACGTTCATGCTCCACCCGTCGCTGACGATGTGGTGCATGCACATCGACAGCACGTGATCGTCATCCGCCAGGCGGAGGAGCGACGCGCGGAACAGCGGCCCGCGGGCCAGGTCGAACGGCCGCTCGCCGTCCTCCCGCGCGCGCCGCCGGACGTCCGCCTCGCGCGCGGTCCCGTCCAGCGCAGACAGGTCCTCCACGCGGAGCGAGAAGCCCGCGAACGGCAGGATGGCCTGCACGGGCGCGCCGTTCACCTCCGGGAAGCTCGTGCGCAGCGCCTCGTGGCGGCGGACGATCTCCCCCAGCGCCCGCTCCAGCGCCGCGGCATCCAGCGGTCCGCCCAGCCGCAGCGCCGCCGGGAGGTTGTAGAACGCGCTCCGCGACTCCAGCTGGTCAAGGAACCACAGCCGTTCCTGCGCAAACGAAAGCGGCAGCGCGTCCGTCCGCTCCACGGGGACGACCGACGGCAGCCGCGGCTGTCCCGCGCGGCGAATCCCCTCCACCCGCTCCGCCAGCTCCGCCACGGACGGGCCCTCGAACAGGGCCCGCAGCGGCAGCTCCACCCCCAGCACCTCGCGGACCCGCGAGACCACGCGCGTGGCCAGCAGCGAGTGCCCGCCGAGGGCGAAGAAGCCGTCGTGCACGCCCACGCGGTCCACCCGCAGCAGCTCCGAGATGATGCCGGCCAGCACCTCCTCGGTCACCGTCCGCGGCGCCACGTACGCGTCCGCCGCCCCGAACTCCGGCGCGGGCAGGGCCTTGCGGTCCAGCTTGCCGTTGGGCGTGAG
>DATING010000640.1:0-3400 GCA_035474555.1 Longimicrobium sp.
TCCAGCACCCGCGGGTTCAGCGCGCCCTTGCCGGCCGTGATGCAGACGGTCTTTGTGAGAAAGTCGCCCCGCTGCGTGACCAGGCGGATGTGGCCGTCCTCCGGGATGAGCTGCTGCACCTCGGTTTCCAGCACGACCTCGGGGCCAAACTGCGTGCCCTGCTCGATCATGTTGTTGGCCAGGTCCTTGGCCAGGATCTTGGGCAGCCCGCCCACGTCGAAGATGTACTTTTCCGGGTACAGCGCCATGAGCTGCCCGCCCAGTTGCGGCAGCGCGTCGACGATGCGGCACGAGATGCCGCGCAGCCCGGCGTAGAAGGCGGCAAAGAGCCCCGTGGGCCCGCCGCCGATGATGGTGATGTCCGTGATGCCGTCGCTCACGCGCCTGCTCCCTCGGGGATGGCTGGATTTGTCGTGCCCTCGCGCCCGCGCGAGGCGCGTTCATATACGGGGGGAGGGGGCGGGGCGCAAGCTTTGGAACTGCGGTTTACAGGGGACAGGTTACAGGTTACAGCCTGCAACTGCACGGTTTACGGGGATCGGCGAGTGTCAGCGCGAGGCGATGGCTCAGCAGGGGCGGGGCAGGCAGGGGCAGGGCGAGGTACCAGGGGGCGGGGAGATTCGGCGGGGCAGGATCGGGCAGAGGGGATCCGGTGGGGCAGGGCAACGAGAGGGCATCCGGCAGGGCGGGGTATTCGGCAGGCGGGGTATCCAGCGGGGCAGGGAATCCCGGCGGGGCGGAGTACCCAGCGGGGCGGAGTACCCGGCGGGGCGGAGTATCCAGCGGGGCGGGAGCGAATGAATTCGCGGCTACAACTTCACACTGTCGGCCTGCGCCGATACCAACCCCGCCCGTGCAAGCCCGTTGCGCCAGAGCAGTCACCCCGTAGAAGTGTATACCCTCTCCCACGCAGTTTGTGGGAGAGGGTGGACGAGCCTAAGCGAGGCCGGGTGAGGGCCACCGCCCGCGCCGCGCCGAATCCCATCCGCCTCACCCTCTTGCGTCGGTTCACCCCCTCCGCGCACCTCACGCCGCCTCGCGCCGCCCCGTCAGCGCGCGGAGCGTATCCAGCACCTGCTGCGGCGGACAGGGCTTCAGCAGGTAGGCGGCGCACCCGGCGGCACGCGCCCGCTGCTCGTGCTCGTCGCCGCCGACGGAGCTGAGCACCACCACCGGGATGCCCGCCGTGGCGGGATCCTGCTTGAGCACCTCCAGCGCGCGCATGCCATCCACCCCGCGCAGCACCGGCCCCAGCACGATGGCGTCCGGGCGGTGCGCGTGCGCCAGGCGGATCACCTCCTCGCCCGTGGCCGCCTCCAGCACCGCATACCCGCTGTGGCGCAGCAGCATGGCGCACACCGTCCGGCTGTCCTCGTGCGCGTCCGCCACCAGCACCGTGCCGCCCGCCGCGTCCGGCGCGGCGCGCGCGACGTCCATCCGCACGATGCGAAGGGGCACTCCCGCATGCGTGCGTCCCGCGAGAAGGATCGGCCTGCGCTCCGCGGCATTCGTATTCGTCATCGCGACTCCGTATCGCTCGGGTTCAGGTACTTGTCGCCGCGCACCACCTGTACGTCCGTCACCCAGGCGATCACGGCGTAGTGCTCGAAGTACGCGGCCGCCACGTGCTCCAGGATGCGGTCCGCCGTCCCCGCGCCCACCAGCGTTTCCACCTTCACGTTGTCCCCCTCCCAGTCGCTGGACCGCATCCCCCGCGAGCCCTCGCCCCGCACCTCGCCCACGGTGTAGCCGGTGGCCCCCAGCGCCCGGATCTCGTGCAGCAGGCGCGGCTCCAGCACGGCCTCGGCAATGATCGTCACCTTCTTGAGCCCTACGGTAATCATCCTGTGCCTCCCGCGTGCATCCACTGCGCAACGGCAAAGTAAACGGGAATCCCCACCGTGAGGTTGAACGGAAAGGTGATGGCCAGCGCGGCCGTCAGGTAGTAGCCCGGGTTCGCCTCCGGCAGCGCGATGCGCACGGCCGCCGGCGCCGCGATGTACGACGCGCTGGCCGCCATCACCCCCAGCACCGTGCTGCCGCCCAGCGACAGCCCCGCCACGCTCCCCAGCCACACCCCCAGCACGCCGTGCAGCAGCGGCATCCCCACGCCGAACGCCACCAGGAAGGCGCCGGCCGTGCGCAGGTCGCGAAACCGCCGCGCGGCCACCATCCCCATCTCCAGCAGAAAGAGCACGAGCGCCCCCTGGAACGGCGCCACGAAGAACGGTGCCACCCGCTCCAGCCCCGTCGTGCCGCTCGCCGCGCCGATCACCAGGCCGCCCAGCAGGAGCAGGATGCTGCGCCCGGCCAGCACCTCGTGCAGCACCGTCCCCCAGCTCCCGCGGCCGGCGCCCCCGCGTAGCCGGGCCAGCAGCAGCGCCACGATGATGGCGGGCACCTCCAGGATGGCCACCAGGGTGGGGAGGAACCCCTCGTGCCCGATGCGCGCCGCGTCCAGGAACGAGAGGGCGGCAATGAAGGTGACCACCGAGACGGAGCCGTAGTGCGCCGCGAGGGCCGCCGCGTCCGACACGCTCATCCGCCCCACGCGGCGGATGATGGCGTACGACCACAGGGGGACGGCGATCCCCAGCCCCAGCGTGGCCAGCGCCGGCCCGCCCAGCTCGCGCAGCGACGTCTCGGAGAGTGCCGCGCCGCCCTTGAGGCCGATGGCCAGCAGGAGGTAGATGGAAAGCGCCGTGTACAGCGGCTCGGGAAACTTCAGGTCGCTGCGCGCCAGCGTGGCCACGATCCCCAGCACAAAGGCGAGGATGATGGGGGACAGCAGGTTCAGCCGGACCAGCTCGAGCATGTCCATGTCAGCAGGCCCGCTCCCGCGCCGCGCCGTGCTCTGCGTGCATCGTTCTCGTTGGATGGGTGGATGTGGATCGACCGGCCCGGACGCTCCGGGCCGGCCGTGGACCGACCGATCAGGCCGCGTGCAGCCGGCGCAGCGCCGGCCGGGGACGCGCGGCGGCGAGCGCCTGCAGCCGCGCCACGCGCTCTTCCGTGGGCGGATGCGTGGCAAACCAGCGGAGCATCCGCTCGCCCTGCATCGCGGAAAGCGGGTTCACCTGGGCCAGCGGCGCCGCGGCGGGCGAGACGGCCATGGGCACGCGCCGCGCGGCCGCATCCAGCCGTTCCAGCGCGCCCGCCAGGGCCAGCGGACGCCCGCAGATCTCCGCGCCCACGGCGTCCGCCTTGAACTCGCGCTGGCGCGAGATGGCGAACTGGATGAGCATCGCCGCGATCGGCGCCACCAGGGCCATGGCGATCAAGGCCGCCGGATGCGGCGCGTCCTCGTCCCCGCCGCCGAAGAACAGGCCGAAGTTGGCCAGGTTGGAGATGGCGCCGGCCAGGGTGGCGGTCACCGTCTGCAGGAGCATGTCGCGGTTCT
>DATING010000641.1:0-10699 GCA_035474555.1 Longimicrobium sp.
GTCCTCCGCGTCCGCCCGTCCCGACAGGTCCACCCGCGCGAAGAGGACGGGGCCGGCGGGATCGACCACCTGCACCGGCTCGCCGTCCACGCTGGCGAAGCGGGTGCGCAGCGTCTCGTGCCGGGCCACCAGCGCGTCCAGCGCCCGGCCCAGGGCGCCCGCGTCCAGTGTGCCCGTCAGCCGCAACGCGTACGGCATGTGATAGGCGGTGCCGCCCGGCTGCAGCTGGTGGATGAACCACAGCCGCTGCTGCGAGAACGAGAGCGGAAGCGGCGCACCGTCACGCGGCACGGGGACGAGCGGCGGCGCGGACATCCCCGTCTCCGCGCGCTCCAGCGCCTCCACGCGCGCGGCCACCGCCTGCACCGCGGACGCCTCGAACAGGGTGCGCAGGGGCAGCTCCACCCCGAACGCCTCGCGCACGCGGGCCACCACGCGCGTGGCCAGCAGCGAGTGCCCGCCCAGCGCGAAGAAGTCGTCCCCCGCGCCCACCGGACCCGCGCGCAGCACCTCGGCGAAGATGCCGGCCACGAGCTCTTCCGCCGTCGTGCGCGGCGCGACGTACGCATTCGCCGACGTCCAGTCCGGCGCCGGGAGCGCGCGGCGGTCGGTCTTGCCGCTGCCCGTACGCGGGAGCGCGTCCAGCACCACGAACGCGGACGGCACCATGTACTCCGGCAGCCGTCCCGCCAGCGCGGCGCGCAGGGTGGCCGCGTCCGGCGCGGAATCCCCGTCCGCCGTGATGTACGCCACGAGCCGCCGCTCGCCCGGCGCGTCCTCGCGCGCCACGACGACGGCGTCCGCCACGCCGGCCTGCGCGCGGAGCACGGACTCCACCTCGCCCGGCTCGATGCGGAAGCCCCGCACCTTCACCTGGAAGTCCATCCGCCCCAGGTAGTCCAGCTCACCGTCCGCCGTCCACCGCACGCGGTCGCCCGTGCGGTACAGGCGCGCGCCGGGCTCCGCCGCGAACGGGTCGGGGACGAAGCGCTCCGCCGTGGCGCCGGGGCGGCCGAGGTAGCCGCGCGCCACCTGCGCCCCGCCGATGCACAATTCCCCCGGCACGCCTGCGGGCACGGGCTCGAGGCCGGCGTCCAGCGCGTAGACGCGCGTGTTGGGCACGGGCCGTCCGATGGTGACCCGCTCCGCGTCCGCCGGCACCGCGATGCCGGTAGCGTAGACGGTGGCCTCCGTGGGGCCGTACAGGTTCAGCACGCGCGCCACGCCCGCCGCGTGGAGGGCGCGGGCCAGCGGGGCCGGCAGCGCCTCTCCCCCCAGCACCAGCGCGCGCAGGCTCGCCGGCAGGGCGCCCGCGCGCAGCAGCTCGGCCGCGGCGGCGGGGACCATGAACGCGGACCGCACGTCTTCCGCGGCCGGCACGTCGGCGAGATCCAGCGCGTTGCCCACGAGCACCAGCCGCCCGCCCCGGCAGAGCGTCCCGAACAGCTCGGCCACGGACACGTCGAAGGTGATGGAGGTGGATGCCAGCACCGTCTCCGCCTCGTCCGGGCGCACCGTGCGCTCCAGCCAGTGCAGCAGGGCCGCCACGGCGCGGTGCTGCACCTGCACGCCCTTGGGCAGCCCGGTGGATCCGGACGTGTAGATGACGTACGCCAGGTTCTCGGGCGCTGCGCCATCCGCCGGCGCCACGTCGCTCTCCGCGTCCAGCGCGGCGCAGTCCGCGTCCAGGCGGATGACGTCCACGCCATCCATCCCGTCCGTGCCGAGGCTCCCGGCCAGTCGCGCGGAGTTCAGCAGCACGCGCGCGTCCGCATCCCCCAGGGCCCAGCGGATGCGCTCCGCGGGATGCGCCGGGTCCAGCGGCACGTACGCGCCGCCCGCCTTGAGCACGCCCAGCATCGCCACCAGCATCTCCGGCGAGCGCTCGATGCACAGCGCGACCTTCACTTCCGGTCCCACGCCGCGGCGCCGCAGGTGGTGCGCGAGCTGGTTCGCCCGCCGGTCCAGCGCGCCGTACGTCAGCTGCGCATCGCCCGAGACGACGGCGATCGCGTCCGGCGCGCGGGCCGCCTGCGCCGCGAAGCGCTCGTGCACCAGCGCGCTGTCGATCGAATCATCCGTCGCGTTCCAATCCTCCAGCACCCGCGCGCGCTCCGCATCATCCAGGAACGAGAGCTCGGCCGCAGGACGGTCCGGGTGCGCGACGACGGCCTCCAGCAGCGCGCGGAAGTGATCCGCCATCCGCTCCATCGTCCCCGCGTCCCACAGCTCCGCGCGGTAGCCGAGCGTGCCGGCCAGCCCGCCGTCCGTCTCCGCGAGGGTCAGCGCCAGGTCGAACTGGGCCGTGGGATCGGCGCCGGGGAGCGCCTCCGCCTCCAGGTCGCCCAGGCGCAGGGGCTCCGCGGCGTTGTTCTGCAGAATGAACATCGCCTGGAAGAGCGGCGAGTGCCCCAGGCTGCGCTCCGGCGCCAGCTCCTCCACCAGCCGCTCGAAGGGGACGTCCTGGTGCTGGTGCGCAGACAGCGTGGTCTCGCGCACGCGCCCCAGCAGCGCGCGGAACGACGGCCGGCCGGACAGGTCCGCGCGCAGGACGAGCGTGTTGACGAAGAAGCCGATCAATCCCTCCGTCTCCAGCCGCGTGCGACCGGCGACCGGCGTGCCGACGCTCACGTCGTCCTCGCCGGCATAGCGCGACAGCAGCAGCTGCCAGGCGGCCAGCAGCGTCATGAAGAGCGTGGCGCCCTCGTGCCGGGAGAGGGTCCGCAGCGCCGCCGCCGTCTCCGCGGGGAGCGCCCACGGCACCGATCCGCCCGCGTCGCCGGCGGCCAGGGGGCGCGGGCGGTCCGTGGGGATGTCCAGCAGGGGCGGCGCGCCGGCCAGCCGCGCCTTCCAGTAGCCGATCTGCCCCTCCACCACCTCGCCCGTGAGCCAGGCGCGCTGCCACGCCGCGTAGTCCGCGTACTGCACGGGCAATTCGGCGAGGGGCGACGATTCGCCGCGCCCGAACGCGCCGTACAGGATCGACACCTCGCGGACGAGGATGCCCGTGGACCAGCCGTCGCTCACGGCGTGGTGCAGGGTCAGCAGCAGCACGTGATCGTCATCCGCCAGGCGCAGCAGCGACGCGCGCAGCAGGGGCCCCGCCGCCAGGTCGAAGGGCGCCCGCGCCTCGTCGTGCGCTCGCCGCCGCGCCTCCGCCTCGCGCTCGTCCGCCGGGAGGTCGCGCAGGTCCGTCACGGGGAGCGCGACGGGGACGGCGGGGTCCACCAGCTGCACGGGGGCGCCGTCCTGGCTGGGGAAGCGCGTGCGCAGGGCCTCGTGCCGGCGCACCACCTCCGACAGCGCGCGGCCGAGCACGTCCCCGTCCAGCGCGCCCGTGAGCCGCACGGCGCGGGGAAGGTTGTAGGCCGCGCTCCCCGGCTGCAGCTGGTCCAGGAACCACAGCCGCTGCTGGGCGAACGAGAGCGGCAGCGCCCCGTCGCGCGGCAGGGGGACGATCGGGGGCGCCTGCGCGACGCCGCCCGCCCGCCCCAGCGCGTCCACGCGCGCGGCCAGCGCCGCCACCGTGGGCGACTCGAAGAGCGCGTGCAGGGGCAGCTCCACGCCGAACGCCGCGCGGACGCGGGAGATGAGGCGCGTGGCCAGCAGCGAGTGCCCGCCCCGCGCGAAGAAGTCGTCCCCCGCGCCCACGCGGTCCTGCCGGAGCACCTCGGCGTAGATGCCGGCCAGGATCTCCTCCCCCTCCGTGCGCGGCGCCACGTACTCCGCCGCGACGGCGGACAGGTCGGCCGCCGGGAGCGCGCGGCGGTCCAGCTTGCCGTTGGGGGTGAGCGGAAGGGAGTCGATGGATACGAACGCGGCCGGCACCATGTGCTCCGGCAGCGCGCCCCGCACCCACCCGCGCAGCTCCCCCGCGTCCGCCCTGCCCACGACGTACGCCACGAGCCGCGTCTCCCCGCCGTCCGCGACGGGGAGGACGGCGCACTCCGCCACGCCCGCGTGCCGGCGCAGCACGGACTCGATCTCGCCCGTCTCCACGCGGAAGCCGCGGATCTTCACCTGCCCGTCGCGGCGCCCGGCAAAGGCGATGGCGCCGTCCGGGAGCAGCCGCCCGAAGTCGCCCGTGCGGTAGATGCGCCGCGCGCCGCCGTCGGGGTCCGGGAGGAAGGCCGCGCGGGTCAGCTCCGGGCGCCGCCAGTAGCCCAGGGCCACGTGCGCGCCGCGGACGGTGATCTCGCCCATGGCGAAGGTCTCGACCGGCTCGCCCGCCGCGTTCAGCAGCCGGACGTCGATCTCCTCCACCGCGAAGCCCACGGGCACCGCGCCCCCCGCCGGCGTCCGTTCATCCGCGAAGTACTGCAGGGCAACCGTGCACTCCGTGGGCCCCATCCCGTTGACGAACAGGGCGTCCGGCGCGAAGTGCTCGCGGAAGGCCTCCAGGTCCGCCGGGACCACCGCCTCGCCGCCCAGGACGACGGCGCGGATGGCGGACAGGTCGTGCCCCGGGCGCAGCTGCGCGGCCAGGTGCCGGTAGACGGTGGGGGTGGAGTGGAAGACGGTGACGCCGCGGCGCAGCACGGCCCCCGGCAGGTCCGCCGCCGCCGGCCCCCGCAGCCCAATGGGGCAGAGCGTGGCGCCCGTCAGCAGGGCGGCGTAGATGTCCATCACCGCCGCGTCGAAGCCGTAGCCCGAGAACAGGCTCAGCCGGTCCCCGGGGCGCACGCCCAGCCGGCCGGCGTAGGTGCGGATGTGGCGCAGCACGTTGCGGTGGCTCTGCACCACGCCCTTGGGCTCGCCCGTGGAGCCGGAGGTGTAGAGGATGTACGCCGCGGCATCGGGGGATGCGGTGCCCTCCACGCCGTGCGCCGGCCCCGTCGCAACGTCTTCCATCACCCGCACGGGGAGGTCGTCGGCCAGCGCACGTACGGCGTCCGCGTGGGCCGCCTCCGTCAGCAGGGCGGCGGGCTCCACGTCCGCCAGGATGCGCCGCACCCGCTCCGCCGGAAACGAGATGTCCAGCGGCACGTACGTCTTGCCCGCCTTGAGCGCGCCCAGCAGCCCCGCGAGCATGGGCGCCTCGTGGTCCAGGAAGAGCGCCACACGCCCGTCCCCCGCCCCGCACGCCCGCAGCAGCGCGTGCGCCACGCCGTTGGCGCGCGCATCCAGCTCCGCGTACGTCCAGCGGTGCCCGTCCGTCTCCACGGCGACCCCGTCCGGCGTGGCACGCACCTGCGCCGCGAAGCGCGTGGCGAGGGAATCCTCCGCGTCCCATTCCGGCAGCGGGGCGAACGGCACGGCGGGGCCCCGGCCGGCGGCATCCCGGGCCAGCGCCGCGCGCTCGTCATCCCGGAGGAGGGGGAGCGTGGAGATCCGCCGGTCCGGGGCGGCCACGGCGGATTCCAGCAGCACCTCGTACCAGCCGAGCATCCGCCGCGCCGTCGCCGCGTCGAACAGGTCGCGGTTGTAGACCAGCGCCAACCGGAGCTCGTCGCCGTCCACCACGTTGAGCGCCAGGTCGAACTTGGCCTCCGGCTCCCCCTGCTCCAGCGGCTCGGCCACGGCGCTTCCGAAGCGCACCCGTCCCCCGTCATCCACGGGGATCATGTTGACGAGCACCTGGAAGAACGGCGTGCGCGCGGGGTCGCGGGGCGGGCGCAGCTCCTCGATCAGCGACTCGAAGGGGATCTCCTGGTGCGCGTAGGCGCCCAGCGTCGTCTCGCGGACGCGATGCAGCAGCTCACGGAAGGTGGGGTCGCCCGCCAGGTCCGCGCGCAGCACCAGGTTGTTGAGGAAGAAGCCGATCAATCCCTCCGTCTCCGCCCGCGTGCGCCCGGCGATGGGCGAGCCGGTCGCGAAGTCCTCCTGCCCGCTGAGCCGCGACAGCAGCAGCTGCAGCGTGGCCAGCAGGGTCATGAACACCGTGGCGCCCTCGGCCCGGCTCAGCCGGCGCAGCGCATCGCTCGCGGCGGCGGAAAGCACCAGGGGCTCGGCGCCGCCGCGGTGGCCCTGCACGGCCGGGCGCGGACGGTCCGTGGGCAGCTCCAGGGCGGGCACGTCCGCCAGCCGCTCGCGCCAGTAGCCCACCTGCGACTGCACGGCATCGCCGGCCAGCCACGCCCGCTGCCACGCCGCGTATTCCGCGTACTGCACGGGGAGCGGCGGGAGCGACGGGTCGCGTCCCTCGCTGAAGGCGCCGTACAGCGCCGACACCTCGCGCGCCAGGATGGCCATGGACCAGCCGTCCGCCACGATGTGGTGCAGGGCGAAGAGCATGGCGTGCTCCCCGTCCCCCAGCCGCACCAGCGTGCACCGCAGCAGCGGGCCGGCCGCCAGGTCGAAGGGACGGCCGGCCTCCGCCGCGTGCAGCGCCGCCAGCGCCGCCTCGCGCGCCGCCGCGTCCGCGATGCCGGAGAGGTCGGCGCGGGCCAGGGGAACGGGACGGGCGGCATCCACCACCTGCGCCGGCTCGCCGTCCACGCTGGGAAAGCGCGTGCGCAGCGACTCGTGCCGCTCCACCAGCGCGTCCAGGGCCCGCCCGAGCGCGTCCGCGTCCAGGGGGCCCCGCAGCCGCAGGGCGAACAGCAGGTTGTAGGCGGCGCTCGCCGGCTGCATCTGCTGGATGAACCACAGCCGCTGCTGCGCGAACGAGAGCGGCAGGGGGCCGTCCCGGGGCACGGGGGCCACGGGCGGCGCCTGCACGCCGGCGCCGGCCCCCCGCAGCGCCTCCACCCGCGCGGCCAGCGCCGCCACCGTGGGCGCCTCGAAGATCGCGCGCACGGACACGTCGGTCCCGAACGCGCTCCCCGCCCGCGCCACCACGCGCGTGGCCAGCAGCGAGTGCCCGCCCAGGGCGAAGAAGTCGTCCCCCGCGCCCACGCGGTCCAGGCGGAGCACGTCCGCGAAGATGCCGGCCAGGATCTCCTCCGCGATGGTCCGGGGCGCCACGTAGCCCTCCGCCTCTCCGCCCTCCGGCGCGGGGAGCGCGCGGCGCGCCACCTTGCCGCTGGGCGTGAGCGGGAGGGCGTCCAGCAGCACGACGGCGGACGGCACCATGTACTCCGGCATCCGCGCCTTGAGGTGCGCGCGCAGCTCCGCCGGGGTCACCGCGGACGCATCCGCCGCCACCACGTACCCCACCAGCCGCCGGTCCCCCGGCGCGTCCTCGCGGACGACGACGACGGCCTCGCGCACCCCGTCGTGCGCGGCGAGCACGGCCTCGATCTCCCCCGGCTCGATGCGAAAGCCGCGGATCTTCACCTGCTCGTCCGTGCGGCCCAGGAACTCGAGGGTCCCGTCCGCCATCCACCGCGCCCGGTCGCCCGTCCGGTACACGCGCGCGCCGGCGGACGAGAACGGGTCCGGGACGAAGCGCTCCGCCGTGAGCGCCGGGCGCCCCAGGTAGCCGCGCGCCACGTTGTCGCCGCCCAGGTACAGCTCGCCGGGGATGCCGACGGGCGCGGGCCGCAGCGCCGCGTCCAGCACGTAGCACTGCGTGTTCGCGATCGGCCGGCCGATGCCGGGGAGCAGCGGCCACGCGGCCGGGTCGGCCTCCAGCCGGTGGGCCGTGACGACGTGCGTCTCCGACGGGCCGTACTGGTTGCTGAGCGCGGCGCCCGTCGCCTGGAAAAAGCGGCGGAGAGGCTCCGTCACGCGCAGCTGCTCGCCCGCCGTCTGCACCTCGCGCAGGCGGGCGGGCACGGTCCCGCGCTCCGCCGCGACGTCCGCGAGGGCCTGCAACGCCACGTAGGGGAGGAAGATGCGCTCGATCCCCTGCGACTCCAGCTGGTCCAGCACGCCGGCGAGGTCGCGCCGTTCATCCTCCGAGACCAGCACGAGCCGCCCGCCGCTCCTCCAGCAGGAAAAGATCTCCTGGAACGAGACGTCGAACGACAGTGTGGTGAACTGCAGCGTGGCGGATGCGGACGGGTGCATCCATTCCCGCTCCTGCCACGCCAGCAGGTTGACGAGCGGCCGGTGCGGCATCGCCACGCCCTTGGGCCGCCCCGTCGATCCGGACGTGTAGATGACGTACGCCAAGTGGTCCGCCGAGACGGCGATGCGCGGCCGGTCCGCGGATGCGCGCGCGATCTCCGCCGCGTCCGCATCGGTCCGCACCACCACCGCGCCCGTGGCGGGGAGCGCGTCCGTCAGGGTGGACTGCGTGACGAGCACGCGCGCGGCGGAGTTCTCCAGCATGTACGCCAGCCGCTCGGCCGGGTACGCGGGGTCCAGCGGGACGTACGCGGCGCCGGCCTTGAGAATGCCGAGCACGGCGGCCATCATCTCCGGCCCGCGCTCCAGGCAGAGCCCCACGCGGTCGTCGGGCCCGACGCCGAGCCGGACCAGGTGGTGCGCCAGCCGGTTGGCGCGCGCATCCAGCTGCGCGTACGACAGGGGCTCGCCGTCCCGGGAGATGACCGCCGGCGCATCCGGCGTGAGGTCCGCCTGCGCCTCGAACTCGGCGTGGACGGGCGCATCCGAGGGATACGCGACGTCCGTGGCGTTCCACTCCGCGACCACCTGCCGCCGCTCCGCGTCCCCCAGCAGATC
Source organism: Longimicrobium sp. (assembly GCA_035474555.1). Lineage (GTDB taxonomy): Bacteria > Gemmatimonadota > Gemmatimonadetes > Longimicrobiales > Longimicrobiaceae > Longimicrobium. The sequence continues at coordinate 8,512 of DATING010000641.1, forward strand.
GATGCCGGAGAGGCGCACGTCCGCGTCCGCCGCGACCTGCTCCAGCACGCGCGCCAGGTGGCCCAGCATGCGCCGGATGGTGGCGGGCGCGAACAGGTCCGTGTTGTATTCGATGGACGCGCTCAGCCCCTGCGCGTGGGGCGCGATCCCCAGCGTCAGGTCGAACTTGCTCGTGCCGCTGGTGGTGCCGATGCCGCGCAGCTGCACGTCCCCGGTGTCCCCGTCCCGGCCGCCCCCGTCCCGGCCCGGGCCGTCCGTGTCCTGCAGGATGAACATCACCTGGAAGAGCGGCGCGTGGCTCAGACTGCGCCCGGGCTGCAGCACCTCCACCAGCTGCTCAAACGGCACCTCCTGGTGCTCGAACGCGCCCAGCGTCACGCCGCGCACCCGCCCCAGCAGCTGGCGGAACGACGGGTCGCCGCCCAGCTCCGTCCGCAGCACCAGCGTGTTCAGGAACAGGCCGATCAGCTCCTCCACCTCCCGCCGCGTCCGCCCCGAGACCGGGCTGCCGACCACGACGTCGTCGCTCCCCGCGTACCGGCCCAGCAGCACCTGGAAGGCGGCGAGGACCACCATGTACAGCGTGGCGCCCTCGTCGCGCCCCACGGCGTGCAGCCCGTCCAGCAGCGTGCGCGGGAGCAGGATGCCCTCCGACGCGCCGCGATACGTCTGCACGGCGGGGCGTGGATGGTCGGTCGGCAGCTCCAGCAGCGCGGGCGCGCCGGCCAGCCGCTCCGTCCAGTACGCCAGCTGCCGCTCCAGCGCCTCGCCCTGCATCTGCTCCCGCTGCCAAACGGCGTAGTCCGCGTACTGGATGGGCAGCTCCGGGAGGGGCGATGGACGTCCCTCCCGGAACGCCGCGTAGAGCACGGACAGCTCGCGGAAGAGCACGCCCGTGCTCCACTCGTCCGTCAGGACGTGGTGCATGCACAGCAGCAGCACGTGGTCCGCGTCCCCCAGCCGCAGCAGCGCCGGGCGCAGGAGCGGGCCTCTCGACAGGTCGAACGGCCGCACGGCCTCCGCGTCCACGCGCCGCCGCACCTCCGCCGTCCGCGCGTCTTCATACAGCCCGGACAGGTCCTCCGTGGCAAGCGCGAAGCCGGTGAACGGGTGGATCACCTGGAGGGGCGCGCCGTCCACCTCGGGGAAGGTCGTCCGCAGCAGCTCGTGGCGGCGGATGACCTCGCCCAGGGCGCGTTCCAGGGCCGGCGCGTCCACGCCGCCCTGGATCTGCCGCACGACCGGCACGTTGTAGAGCGCGCTCTCCGGCTCCATGCGGTGCAGGAACCACATCCGCTCCTGCGCGAACGAGAGCGGCAGGGGTCCCGTGCGGTCGGCCGGCATCACCGGGGGGAGCACGGAGGGCGCGGTGAGGCGCATCTCCTCCACGCGCGCCGCCATCTCCGCCACGGTGGGGGCCTCGAACACCACGCGCACGGGCAGCTCCACGCCCAGCACGTCGCGGACGCGCGACACCATGCGGATGGCGAGGAGGGAATGGCCGCCGAGCGCGAAAAAGCTTTCCCCCACGCCGACGCGCTCCGCGTGCAGCACCTCCGCCCAGATCCCCGCCAGCGCCTCTTCCGCCGGCGTCCGCGGCGCCACGTACGCGTCCGCGGCAGAGGCGAAGTCCGGTGCGGGGAGCGCCTTGCGGTCCAGCTTGCCGCCCGGCGTGAGCGGGAGCGCATCCATCGTCACGAACGCGCCCGGCACCATGTACTCCGGCAGGCTGCGCCGCAGCGCCGCGCGCATCGCCTCCGCGTCCGCGTCCCCCGCCACGTAGGCGACCAGGCGCCGGTCGCCCGGCCGGTCCTCGCGCGCGACGACGACGCAGTCGCGCACCCCATCCAGCCCGCGCAGCAGCGTCTCGATCTCGCCCAGCTCGATGCGGAAGCCGCGCACCTTCACCTGCGCGTCCGCGCGCCCCACGTACTCCAGCACGCCGTCCGCCAACCAGCGCGCGCGGTCCCCCGTGCGGTACAGGCGCGCGCCGGGCGTGTCCGCGAACGGGTCCGGGACGAAGCGCTCCGCCGTGAGCCCCGGCCGGCCCAGGTAGCCGCGCGTCACCTGCGCGCCGCCGATGTACAGCTCGCCCGGGATGCCGATCGGCACTGCGCCGAGGCCCGCGTCCAGCACGTAGGCCCGCGTGTTCGCCACCGGCCGGCCGATGGGCACCTGCGCCCCTGCC
>DATING010000642.1:0-8600 GCA_035474555.1 Longimicrobium sp.
CTGGGCGGCGAGATCCGGGTGGAGAGCAGCGAAGGGCGGGGGAGCACCTTTACCCTGTTCCTCCCCCTGACCTGGCCGGGCGACCCCGAGGGGCACGAGGGCGAGAGCGGCGGCCACGACCCGCGCGGCGGCGGGATGATGGCCCCGCCCGCCCCGCGCCGCGCGCAGGGCGGCGGCGACGCCCCGGCGCCGGAGCGGCCGGAGCGGCGGCGCTACCCGCGCGACCCCAGCGAGGTGGGGATCCACGACGACCGCGCCACGGTGGAGCCGGGCGACCGGGTGGTGCTGATCGTGGAGAACGACCCGCACTTCGCGCGCATCCTGCTGGACATGGCGCGCGAAAAGGGGTTCAAGGCGCTGGTGGCCATGGACGGCGAGACGGCGCTGGAGGTGGTGCGCGAGTACCGCCCCGACGCGCTCACGCTGGACATCGACCTGCCGGGGATCGACGGGTGGACGGTGCTGGACCGCCTGAAGCACGCGCCGGAGACGCGCCACATCCCCGTGCACATCCTGTCCGGCGTGGGGCAGCGGCAGCGGGGCCTGCGCCAGGGCGCGCTCAACTACCTGGAGAAGCCCATCAGCAAGGACGCGCTGGACAACGCGTTCGACCGCATCAGCACCTTCCTGGAGGAGGGGGTCAAGCGGCTGCTGGTGGTAGAGGACGACGAGCGCCAGCGCCGCAGCATCATCGAGCTCATTGGCGAGGGCGACGTGGAGATCACGGCCGTCGGCAGCGCCGAAGAGGCGATGGAGACGCTGCGGGCCACGCGCTTCGACTGCATGGTGCTGGACCTGGGCCTCACGGGCGAGGACGGGTACAAGCTGCTGGAGCGCATCAAGGCCGACCCGGAGATCCAGGACCTGCCCATCATCATCTACACGGGCAAGGACCTGTCGCAGGCCGAGGAGACGCGGCTGCGCCGGTACGCCGAGACCATCATCATCAAGGACGCCAAGAGCCCGGAGCGGCTGCTGGACGAGACCGCGCTCTTCCTGCACCGGGTGGAGAGCAACCTGCCCGACGACAAGCGCAGGATGCTGGAGCAGCTGCACAAGACGGACTCGGTCTTCGACGGCAAGAAGATCATGATCGTGGACGACGACGTGCGGAACATCTTCTCCCTCACGTCGGTGCTGGAGCAGCAGGGGATGCTGGTGGTGTTCGCGGAGAACGGGCGCGACGCCATCCGCATGCTGCAGGAGCAGCAGGACATCAACCTGGTGCTGATGGACGTGATGATGCCGGAGATGGACGGCTACGAGACCACGCGCGCCATCCGCGAGATGCCGCAGTTCGCGGGGCTGCCCATCATCTCCCTGACGGCCAAGGCCATGAAGGGCGACCGGGAAAAGAGCATCACGGCCGGGGCGTCGGACTACATCACCAAGCCCGTGGACGTGGACCAGCTGCTTTCGCTGATGCGGGTGTGGCTGTACAGATGACGGCGAGGGAATAGGGAATAGGGAATAGCCTGCGAGGGGAGGAACGGCGGGGGACAGGGGACAGGTTACAGGGGACAGCCGGCAACGGCGGTCCCGCCGGGGGCCCGCCCCCGGCCTCGCCCAGGCTCGTCCACCCCCTCCCGCAAACTGCGCGGGAGGGGGTGTACACCCCAGGCCGGGGCAGAATGGGTTCTCCCTTCCCCCATGCAGTTTATGGGGGAAGGGCCGGGGATGGGGGGCGCCCCGCCCGCGGCAGGGACCCGGGTGAATGGCTCGATCCGCCCCCGCGGCGCCGTTGCAGTTGCCGGCCGTCCCCTGTAACCTGTCCCCTGTAACCCGCCCTATTCCCTGCCGTTTCAAGCAGTTGCACGCACTTTGCCGTACCCGCTTGGCTGGACACACATCGCCGCGGCCCGCTGGGGCGCGGTTCCGCCCCCGAAAGGCAACACCAACGTGGCCAAGGCCAACGTAAAACTGCCGGACACCCCGGCCGCATACGACAAGGAGCTGGAACGCATCGAGATCGAGCTGCTGCTGGAGGGGGTGTACCGGCACTACGGCTTCGACTTTCGCAGCTACGCCTACTCGTCGCTCAAGCGGCGGGTGTGGAAGCGCATGCAGGCAGAGGGGCTGGGACGCGTGAGCGAGCTGCAGGACCGCGTGCTCCACGACCCGTCCATGATGGAGAAGCTGCTGCTGGACCTCTCCATCAACGTCACCGCCATGTACCGCGACCCCGGCTTCTACGCCGCGTTCCGCGCCCTGGTGGTGCCCACGCTGCGCACCTACCCCTTCATCCGGGTATGGCACGCCGGGTGCTCCACGGGCGAGGAGGTGTACTCCATGGCCATCCTGCTGGAGGAGGAAGGGCTGTACGAACGCTCCCGCATCTACGCCACCGACATCAACGAGATGGTGCTGCAGCGGGCGCGGGCGGGGATCTTTCCCCTGGACAAGATGCAGGAGTACACGCAGAACTACGTGCGCGCCGGCGGCACGCGGTCGTTCAGCGAGTACTACACGGCCATGTACGACGGCGCGCTGTTCAACACCTCGCTCACCCGCAACGTGGTGTTCTCGCAGCACAACCTGGTCACCGACGGCTCGTTCGCCGAGTTCAACGTGGTGATCTGCCGCAACGTGATGATCTACTTTGACCGCAAGCTGCAGAACCGGGTGCACCGCCTGTTCTACGACAGCCTGGGCCGCTTCGGGATCCTGGCGCTGGGAAACAAGGAAACCCTGCGCTTTACCGACTTCGAGGACAAGTACGAGGTGCTTGACGCCCGCGAAAAGATCTTTCGGAGGCTGGCGTGAGCGAGGCCCGCGAGGTGGGGCCCGGCTACCGCGTGATCGTGGTGGGCGCCTCGGCGGGGGGGCTGCACGCGCTGCGCACCCTCGTCTCCGGCCTTCCCGCGGACTTCGAGATCCCCGTGGTGGTGGTGCAGCACCGCGCCAAGGAATCGGAACTGCTGTGCGAGCTGCTGCAGGAGTGCACGGGGGTGCCCGTGCAGGAGGTGGTGGACAAGATGGATTTTGGCCCCGGCGTGTTCGTGGGCCCGCCGGACTACCACCTGCTGGTGGATGACGGCTACTTCTCGCTCACCACCGACGAGCCCGTGCGCTACAGCCGTCCCAGCATCGACGTGATGTTCGAGAGCGCCGTGGACACCTTTGGCATGGACGTGGTGGGCGTGGTGCTCACGGGCGCCAACGCCGACGGCGCCCGCGGCCTGCGGCGCGTGGCCGACGCGGGCGGGCACGCGGTGGTGCAGGACCCCGAGACGGCGGAGGTGCGGGTCATGCCGCGCTCCGCCGCCAAGGCCGTCCCCGAGGCGTGCGTGCTGCCCCTGGAGGCGATCGCGGGGCACCTGGCCCGCATCCGCGGCCGGCGACTTCCCCCCTGCGGACCGGTGGCCGCATGACCCCCGCACCGGCGTTCCCCAACATCCGCGCCCGCATCCTGATGGTGGATGACCGGCCGGAGAACCTGATGGCGCTCGAGGCCAGCCTGGAGCCCATGGACGTGGACCTGGTGCGCGCCAACTCCGGCGAGGAGGCGCTGCGCCACGTGCTGCTGCAGGACTTTGCCGTCATCCTGCTGGACGTGCAGATGCCGGGGATGAACGGGTTCGAGACGGCGCAGCTCATCAAGGAGCGCGAGCGCAGCCGGCTTACGCCCATCATCTTTCTCACGGCCATCAACAAGGACGAGCACTACGTCTTCGAGGGGTACGAGGTGGGGGCCGTGGACTACATGTTCAAGCCCTTCAACCCCGACGTGCTGCGCAGCAAGGTCTCCGTCTTCGTGGACCTGTACCTCAAGACGGAGCAGCTCAAGGAGCAGGAGAAGCGCCTGCGCGAGAGCGAGCTGCGCGAGGTGGAGCTGAAGCACCGCGCCCAGCTTTCGGCCAGCGAGGCGCGGATGGCCGAGATCGTGGGCTCGGCGCTGGAGGCCATCGTGACCTTTGGCGACGATCGGCGCGTCACGCTGTTCAACGCGGCGGCGGAGCGCACGTTCGGGGTGCCGGCGGCGGAGGCGCTGAACAACCCCATGGACGACCTGCTGGCCCCGGAGTTCCGCGGCGCGCCCCTGGAGGAGCTGTGCTCGCAGGCGTCGGAGCGCGCCGCCTCCGTGCGCGAGGGCACGGCGCCCGAGCCCGAGGGGATGCAGGACCACGCGCTCACGGGCGTGCGGGCGGGGGGCGAGCCGTTCCCCCTGGAGGCGTCCATCAGCTGCCTGCAGCTGGAGACGGAGCGGGTGTACACGCTCATCGGCCGCGACGTGTCGGAGCGCAAGCGGGCCGAGGAGGAGCTGCGGCTGCAGGCCGAGCACCTGGCCCGCACGAGCGAGGAGCTCAAGTCGCTCAACGAGCAGCTCACGGCGCGGCAGCGGGAGCTGGAGAACGCCATCCAGTCGCGCAGCCGCTTCTACGCCAGCATGAGCCACGAGCTGCGCACCCCCATCAACGCCATCCTGGGGTACAGCGCGCTGCTCCTGGACAACATCTACGGTCCCCTGCTCCCGGAGCAGGTGCGGGGAATCGACCGGGCCAACGCGGCCGCCAAGCACCTGCTGGAGCTGGTGAACGACATCCTGGACCTGTCCAAGATCGAGGCGGGCAAGATCGACCTGGAGATCCAGCCGGCGGCCTTCCCGGCGCTGGTGCAGGACCTGTTCGTGACCGTGCGCCCCCTGGCCGACGAGCACGGCTCGGAGCTCACGCTGGACACGGCCGGCGACGTGACGGTGACCACGGACCCGCGGCGGGTGCGGCAGATCCTGCTGAACCTGCTCTCCAACGCCATCAAGTTCGGCGAGGGCAACCCCATCACAGTCACCTGCCGGCCGCTGGAGCAGGGCGGGGTGGAGATCGACGTGACGGACCGGGGGCGGGGGATCGAGCCGGAGAACCTGGAGCGCATCTTCGACGAGTTCGTGCAGATCGCGCACCCGGACCAGGCGCTGGGCACGGGGCTGGGGCTGCCCATCTCGCGTCGCCTGGCCGTGCTCCTGAGCGGTACGCTGACGGTGGAGAGCACGCTGGGCGAGGGGAGCACCTTCCGCCTGGTGCTGCCCCAGAAGCTGGACGTGCGCGCCGTGGCGGCCTCCGACGGCATTCCGCTCCCCACGGCCACGGACGATCCGCTGCTGGACCCCGTCCGTCCGCGTCCCCGCCGGCCCGCCTCCGCTGACGCGGAGGAGGGGGAGGACGGCGAGGCGGAGGACACGGGCACGCGCGCGGCCCGCCGCCGCGCGGACGCCGATTCGGCCGAGTCCGTCGCGTCCGCCGAGTCTGCCGAGTCTGCCGAGTCTGTCGAGCCCGCCGCGTCCGGGGAATCCGCCGAGTCCGGGGAATCCGCCGAATCCGAGAATCCGGACGACGAGGAGGAGCCGGCGGAGGCCCCGGTGCGGCTGGTGGGGTAGGGACGGGCGGAACTGCGGAGTACAGGGGACAGGTTACAGGGGACAGCCGGCAACGGCGAAGGGCGGCTCTCGGCGAGGGCCGCCCTTCGTGCGTGCGGGATCCGGGATGCGACATCCGGCGGGAGAGCGGCGTGCACGTCGGCGGGCTCCCTGAGCGGATGAATCCGCCGATGGGAAAGCCGTAAGCCCCGCCCCGGCCGCTGCGCGGCCGTGCGGGGCTTCAACTGCTTGAACCTCACACCTTGCGATGTAAATAGTAAACAATTGTCGTATTTGGGAATGCAACTTGCTTCTGTGTCCAATGCTTGTCCAAGGAAGCGGCGGGGTTGGAGCACCGCGCATAGTGCGCCTGAATGGTGACGTATGAGGAGTTCCGATACGTCGAGGTGGTGTCAATCGGCCTTCTTTCAAGGGCATTTTTCGTCATGTGGTCCCCTTGCAGGAACGTGAAGATGCAACACAATCGAGCAGCACTCCGCGCACTGTTGCCCCTCGTCGCGGTGATGGCCGCGTGCAGCGACGGGACGGCGCCAGCGGGGCCGGACCGCAAGCCCGTACAGGCCGCGGCCGATCGCGGCCTCCCCTCCCAGGCGCGCACCGTGGACGAGCGGTACGCGCTCATCGCGCGTGACGTGCCCGGGTTCGGCGGGATGTACCAGGACGAGACGGGCACCCTCAACGTCTACCTGCTCGATCCCGGCCAGGAAGGTCGCGCCCGGGCAGCCATCGCGTCGGTCATGCGCCGTGAGACCGAGGGGCGGGGGCTGCGCGTCCGCCGGGGGACGTTCGGGTTCACGGAGCTGGAGGGGTGGCGCCGGAAGCTGCCCGCGGTGATGGCCATCGAAGGCGTGGTGCTGAGCGACATCGACGAGCGGCAGAACCGGCTTCGCGTGGGCGTGGCGAACGCGGCCGCCGGACAGCGAGTGCGTGACCTGCTGGGCCGGCTCGGTATCCCGGAGGACGCCGTCGTGGTGGATGAGACCGACCCCATCGGCCGGACCGCCACGCTGCGCGACCGCGTGCGTTCCACGATGGGAGGGCTGCAGATCGCGTACTCCGGTTCGGTGTGCACGCTGGGCTTCAACGTGTCGCGCAACTTCACGCCGGGGTTCGTGACCAACTCGCACTGCACCAACGTCCAGGGCGGGGTGGAAGGCACGGAGTACTTCCAGCCCATCGTCGGGGGGACCAACTACATCGGCGTGGAAGTCATCGATCCGCCGTACTCCCCGGCCGGCACGGAGATGGGCGGGTACACGTGCCCCGCGGGCCGGCGCTGCCGGTTCAGCGACGCGGCGTTCGTTCAGAACACGCAGGACCAGTCGCAGGGATACGTGGCGCGCCCCACCTCCCGCGGGCGCTACAGCGGGTCCATCACCATCGGCAGCAACGGCCCGTTCGTGTTCACCTCGCAGAGCGGCGTGGTGTTCTCGGGCTCGCAGGTGGACAAGGTGGGACGAACGACGGGATGGACGTACGGGCCGGTGACCAGCAGCTGCGTGGACGTGAACGTAAACAACTCGGACATCACCCTGTTCTGCCAGAACCTGGTGGATGCGGGTGCGGGGTCGGGCGACAGCGGGTCCCCGGTGTTCACGTGGGACGGCGGCTACTACGGCCTGTCGACGCTGCACGGGATCCTGTGGGGATCGAACGGGGCGGGAACATCGTTCGCCTTCAGCACCATCGGTAACGTGGAGCGCGAGCTGGGCTGCCTGAACAACTACTCCGGCGACAGCTACTTCTCCGACTGCTCGTGACGGCGCAGGGCTGAAACCCAGGCCCCGCACGGCCGCTGCGCGGCCGTGCGGGGCTTCAACTGCTTCAAGGGCAGATCAGGATGCGGGGCCTTCGAATTCGCTGGCGATGCCTGCACGGGTTTCGATGAGCCACGCGTGACCGAGTCGGATCATCCGATTGACGGCGTGCGCCAGCGCCGCCAGGCTGGCTGCCTCATCCGACGCATCGCCGGGGGCACCCTCATCCCAATCGTAGATCGCCTGGTGCCGGCTGCGGCGAAAGGCGTTCATCTCGCGCGCGACGGTGGAGAGATCGCCCAGATCCAGCGCGCGAAGCGCTTCGAAGGTGTGGCGGTGATGATCGGTTCCCAGCACCCGGAAGCCGGAGGCGCGGATAAGTGCCATCGCCGCCTGTAATCCTGCCTGGTAGTACAGCGTCAGCTTGGAATCGGCGGCGAGGTCCTTCGCGGCATCTCGGTAGGTGCCCACGGCCTTGCGCCAGCGCGCGACCACCTCGCGATCGGGCGCATCCGCCTCCTCGATCTCGCGGCTGTCGACCATGATCTGCAGCCGCGCGTTCATGCCCGCGCCTCCAGGTTGCTCCATGCCTGCGGGTCACCGGCGATCCATTGCTTGGGCTCGCGGCTCACGCGGTCCAGGAACGCGTTGCCGGCGCGCATCCGGTCGCGCACGCCCGCCGAGGAGTACGTGACCACGTCCACGTCGCGGCCGATGAGCGATTCCGCCTCGGAGATGGGATCCTGGACGGCGCGCGAGGCTGCTTCATCCGCGATCAGGAACAGGTCTACGTCGCTGTCCGGCCGCGTGTCGCCGCGCGCCTGCGATCCGAACACGAACGCCGCCTCCACGCCGGGGACGCCGCTGAAGGCCTCGCGCAGGACCTCCGACGGATGGGCGAGGCTCCGGACCAGCGTCCGCATGGCCCGCCACCGCTCGCTGCCCGGGTTCAGCCGGTAGACGACCTTCCGCCCATCCGTGTGCTTCTGGATGATGCCCAGCCGCCCAAAGCGGTCGAGCTCCTTTTGCAGCGACGCCATCCCCAGCCCGGTCCGCCGGTACAGCTCGCGGATGTGCAGCGCTTCATCCGGATGCACGGCAAAGAAAAGCAGCAGCCGCGCCATCGCGGGAGATGCGAAGGTCGCCTGGAGCGCGGACGGTGGAAGGGCCGTTGAGATCATCGCAGGGCTTGGAGCTCGTTGATGTACAAATATCTGGTACATACCCCACGAAAGATAGTCCATCGCGAATTCACACGTCAACCGCGGCGGTGCCCAGTCCTCGCAGAAACACAGAAGCCCCGCGAATCCGCGGGGCTTCCGCTGTTCATCCAGCGCGGCCGCTACTTCGGCGGTCGTCCGCCTCCGCCGCGGGTGCCGCGGGGACGGTCGCCGCCACCGCCGCCGAACGCGCCGAGGGCGTTGCGCAGGGCGGCGGGGACGCGGCGCCACTGCTCGCGCGTCATCACC
>DATING010000643.1:0-8493 GCA_035474555.1 Longimicrobium sp.
CCGCGAGGAACGAGCGGGGAGGGGGTCGGGGGGAGGGGCGCCCCGCCGGTGCAGATAGACTGCTTTCGTGCACGGGCTGGGTTCTCCCCCTCTCCCGCGCAGTTTGCGGGCGAGGGGGCCGGGGGGTGAGGGGCCCCGCGAAGCGGGCGCCGTAGAACCCTGCCCGCGACGGGGGCCGGCTTCCGCGAGTGGGTCCCGGCGCCGTCACTGGCGTTTCGGGTGCATCATTTTGCCACACCACGGCTTACATCCCCCGGATCAATCACCGGAGACGACGCAGATGGCCGGATCGATGCAGGGAAAGACGGCGCTGGTGACGGGCGCCTCGCGCGGCATCGGGCTGGCCGTGGCGCGGGCGCTGCTCGCCGAGGGCGCATGGGTGGGCATGGTGGCCCGCGGCGCCGAGGCGCTGTCGCACGCGGCGGCCGAGGCTGGCGGACACGCCATCGCGGCGGACATCTCCACCCCCGAGGGCGCGCACGGGCTGGCCACCTACGTGGGCGAGCTGCTGGGCGACGCGCCCGACCTGATCGTGGGCGCGGCGGGGGCGTTCGGGCTGGCGCGGCTGCACCAGGCCGCGCCCGAGGACTTCGACCGGCAGATCGCGGCCAACCTGCGCGGGCCGTTCCTGCTCGTCCGCGCCTTTCTCCCCGCCATGCTGGCGCGGCGGGCGGGGCACTTCATCCACATCGGCTCCATCGCCGGGCGGGCGGCGTTCCCGGAGAACGGCGCGTACTCGGCCAGCAAGTTCGGCCTGCGGGGGCTGCACGAGGTGCTGCTGCAGGAGATTCGCGGCACGGGGGTGCGGGCCACGCTGGTGGAGCCCGCGGCCACCGACACGCCGCTGTGGGACCCCATCGATCCCGACGCGCGGGCGGACCTGCCGCCCCGCGCGTCCATGCTGCGGCCGGAAGACGTGGCGCGCGCCGTCCTGTTCGCGGCGCAGCAGCCTCCGTCCGTACAGATTTCCAGCATCGCCGTCCAGGCGACGGGCTGAGAGCAAAATGTTCCTGCTGAACGTCAAGGCCAGCTACGACAGCGCGCACTTCCTGCGCAACTACAAGGGCAAGTGCGAGAACCTGCACGGCCACCACTACGTCGTCGAGGCCGGGCTGGCGTACGAGGACGTGGGCCCGGGGGGGATGGCGATGGACTTTACCGACGCCAAGCGCGTGCTGCGCGCCATCGCCAACGAGCTGGACCACAACAACATCAACGACCTGGAGCCGTTCACCACGCTGGAGCCCAGCGCCGAGAACCAGGCCCGGTGGATCTTCGAGGAGATGCAGCGCCGCCTGGGCCCGCCCGACGGCGACCACCTGGTCTACGTCCGCGTGTGGGAGACGCCGAACCAGTGGGCGCAGTACTCGCTCAAGCCCACCTGGTAGGGACGGATGCACATCCTGCTCACGGACGCGCTCACCTGCCCCCGCTGCGGCCCCGACTTCGGCCTGATCCTGCTGGCGGAACGGACGGAGGAGCGGCGGGTGGTCAGCGGCCACCTGGGCTGCCCCAACTGCCGCTCGCAGTTCCCCATCCGCGACCGCATGGCGGACCTGCGGCTGGGCGCATCCGCATCGTCCGCATCCGCTGATCCGTCCGCATCCGCTGGTCCGGCTGAATCCGTCGATTCCGCGCGGGGCGGGGAAGGGGACGGCGAGGCGGCCGTACGGCTGGCGGCGCTGATGGGGCTGGCCGGCGCGAGCGGGATGGCGCTGATCGCGGGGCCCGGCGCGCGTCACGCCTCCGCCGTCAGCGCGCTGGTGCCGGAGCTGGAGGCAATCGCCGTCTCGGAGTCGGCGGATTCGATGGATTCGGCCGATGCGGGGGATTCGGCGGATGGGGCGGATTCAGCGGGGGTGAGCCGGGTGCTGGCGTCAGGGGCGGGGCTGCCGTTCCGGGGCGGGCTGCGGGCGGCGGCGCTCACGGGCGGCGCGGACGACGCGCGGCTGCGCGAGGCCCTGCGCGTGCTGGCGCCGGGGGCGCGGCTGGTGGTGGATCCCGCCCCCGCGGACGCGGCGGAGCGGCTGCGGGGGCTCGGCGCCGAGGTGCTGCTGGACGAGGAGGGCGTGGTGGTGGCGCGCGCGCCGGGGCGTCCCGTGGAGCTTCGGTACAACACCGTTCGGTAACGGTCGCCCCCGTTGCGCGGGGCGGGTCCGGCAGCATACCTTTCATCCCTTCGGAGGCGCGGCCGCGGCCCGGGCCGCGCGACCCCCCGGGTATCGCACGGCTGCCGCACCCGCGGCGCTTCTCCCCATCGAATCTCCTACGTCGTGGCTATGTCCTGGCTCACGAATTTGATCGGAGGCCGTTCCGATTCGCGAGAACGGGAACCCGACTATTACGAGGAAGGGGCCGCGCTGCTGCAGCAGGAGAAGTTCCACGAGGCACTCACCTCGTTCCGGCTGGCGCTGCGCGAAGGTCCCAACGACACCGACGTCCTTCAGCAGATCGCCGTGACGTACACGCGCATCGGCATGACGGACGAGGCGGTCAAGACGTACCGCCGCGTGCTGGAGCTCAAGCCCCACGCAAGCGGCGCCCACTACGGGCTGGCGTTCCTGCTGTTGCAGCAGGGGAGCCAGGATGCCGCCGTGGCGCACCTGCGCGCGTTCCTTGCCAGGCCCCCGGTGTCTCCCAACGCGGCGCGCCACGTGGCGCACGCAAAGCAGACCCTGGCCGACATCACCGGCGAGGGCGAAGGCGCGCCGTCGGAGCTGCAGCTGGACCTGTGACGGCGGGGGCGGATGCGGCGGACGTGGTGCTGGCGCTTTCCACCGCGCCGGACGCCGCGACGGCCGAACGCATTGCACGCGCGCTGGTGGACGAACGATTGATCGCCTGCGCCAACCTGGTGCCGGGGCTCACGTCCATCTACCGCTGGCAGGGCGAGGTCCAGGCCGACCCCGAAGTGCTGCTGCTGATGAAGACGCGGCGCGCGGTGGTCCAGCGTTTGAAGGAACGGTTGCCGCAGCTGCATCCGTATCAGGTTCCGGAGCTGGTCGTTACGGAGGTGACGGACGGGTTGGCGCCGTACTGCGCGTGGGTGCGCGGCGAAACGGACGGATGATGGGCGCTGGCAGGGCCGGAGGTGCCGGACTCGCCCGTGGAACTTTGCAGCGGAACTGGCTCGGATGATGATGGCGGAGGACGAAGCCGGGAAGCAGGAGGAGCAGGACGCCGCGGCCGTGGACGACGCGCCCCGCAAGCGCGCGACGTCCCGCAAGGGCCGCGCGGGCGAGCCGTCGTCCAACGGTCCCGATCCGCTCGCGGCCAAGCTGGAGCGCGCCGAGTCGCTGCTTTCCGAGGGCAGCCACGCCGACGCGGCCGACGCGTTCACGGCCGTGGCCACGGCGCAGCCGGACAACCTTCGCGCGGCCGTGGGGCTGGGCGCCGTGCTCTTTGCCCAGGGCAAGTACGACGCGGCGGAGAAGGAGCTGCGGCGCGCGGCCAAGCTGGCGCCGGACTCGGTGGAGGTGAACTACCAGCTGGGCAACACGCTCTACAAGAAGGGCGTGTACGCCGCCGCGGCCACGGCCCTGCGCCGCGCCGTGGAGCTGGATCCCGACCACGGCCCCGCGTACCTGGTGCTGGGCGAGGCGCTCAACCAGATGGCGGAGAGCGACGCGGCCCTGGAGGCGCTGGAAGAGGCGGTGCGGCTGGTGCCCGAGAACACCAAGGCCTACTACGCCATGGGCATCGCCTACGACCGCAAGGGCAACCACGACCGCGCGGCCGAGATGTACCGCCTGTCCCGCGAAGTCGCCAAGACCGGCTGATCCGCCCGGCCGATGCGGAAGCGACGCCCGCGATTCCTTTTGGAGTCGCGGGCGTTTTCGTGCCGCTTCCGGCTTCGTGGACCCACGGTTCCGGCGTCGGGTACTGGGCGGCGTCTTCATCGTGCGGGGACGGGGAACACACCCGCTCGCGAGCCTTGCCGCCTCTTTGCATTCATCTCCCCATGATGCTCCGCGTCCTTCTTGCCCTGGTACTCGCCGCGTCGCTGGCTGCACCGGCCGCTGCCCAGAGCGAGCTCGTCGCCGCCGACTCGGCGGAAGCCGTGAATCACCGTCTGACGGAAGCGGAATTCGCGCAGTTCGCCGCCGTCGTGAACCGGATGGACAGTGTGTTCCAGGGCAACACCAGGGCGTTCGCGGGGTTGGAGTGGAAGCTGGACGCGCCGTTGACGCTGGATTCCCTTGGCACGCGCTACGAATCGCACGTCGCCATGCGGGCGGAGCTGGCGCGTGCCGGTATGACGGGCCGTGCGTTCTTCCTCACGCTCGCTGCCCTGATGTACGCCCAGCGCGCGGTGCACATGGACGACGATTCGTACCTGGACTCGCTCCCGCCAGCCCACGCCGCCAACGCGCGCTGGGTGAAATCCCGGCAGGCAGACGTCGGGCGCCTCTTCCGGATCCTTGCCGTCGTGCGGACGGAGGATTGAGACGCATCCATTGACTTCAGCTTGAATCACGGCATCTTTCCCCCGCCCGCCGCATCCGGCACACCCGGACCCGGCGGGCCTTCTTCCCACCAGACGAGAGACAACGCATGCGGCTGATCCTGACCGGTGTTCACCCCACTTTCACCGTCAGGACCGGAGCATTCGTGCATGTCTACTCATCCCAGCGACGTTCGCGTCGTCGCGGAGCGGCTGGCCTTTTCGCTGGCGGACGGCCGCACCCTCTTTTCTGACCTGACCCTCGGCTTCGGGCGCGAGCGCACGGGGCTGGTCGGCACCAACGGCACCGGCAAGAGCACCCTCGTGCGCCTGCTGGCGGGCGAGCTGCGCCCGTCCGCCGGCACCGTCGTGCGCGCGGGATCCATCGGCTACCTGCCGCAGGACTTCCAGGTCCGCGCGGACCAGCCGCTCGCGGGCGTGCTGGGCATCGCGGACCGCCTGGCGCGCGTGGACCGCGTGCTCGCCGGCAACGCATCCCCCGAGGACCTGGATGCCATCGGCGCGGACTGGGACCTGCGCGAGCGCGCGGAGGCCGTCCTGGCGCGGCTGGGCCTCTCCCATCTCGATCTCGATCGCCCCGTCTTCCACGTGAGCGGGGGCGAGGCCACGCGCGTGGCCCTGGCCGGCGTGCTGCTCGCGGAGCCGGACTTCCTGCTGCTGGACGAGCCCACCAACAACCTGGACGGGGCCGGCCGCGAGGCGCTGTACGCGTTCGTGGAGGGGTGGACGGGCGGGCTGCTGGCCGTGAGCCACGACCGCGGGCTGCTCCGGCGGATGGACCGCATCGTGGAGCTGACCCCCGGCGGCGCGCGCGTCTACGGGGGTGGATACGACCTGTACCGCGCCCAGCGCGCCGCCGAGGCGGATGCGGCCGCCCGCGAGCTGGCCAGCGCGGAGGCCACGCTGCGCTCCGCCCGGCGCGAGGCGCAGCAGATGCGCGAGCGGCAGGCCCGGCGGGACCATCGGGGCAAGCGCGTGGCCGGGGAGGGCGGCGTCCCGAAGATCCTGCTGGGGATGATGAAGGAGCGCGCCGAGGGCACGGGCGCCCGCGTGCGCGAGACGGGCGCGCGGCTGGTGGCGGACGGACGCGCGCGCCGGGACGCCGCCCGCGAGCGCGTGGACGAGCAGGCGCGGCTGGCGCTCGACCTCCCCTCCGCCGCCGTCCCGGCCGGCAAGGTCGTCGTGGAGCTGGACGCGGTGACGTACGCGCATCCAGGCGCCGCGTCGCCCGTGGTGGACGGCGTGTCGCTGCGGATCACGGGCCCGGAGCGCGTGGCGATCGTGGGGCCCAACGGCACCGGCAAGACGACGCTGCTGCGGCTGATGACGGGGGAGCTGGCACCGGATTCCGGCACCGCGCGGCTGGGGCTGCCCGCGGAGGAGATCGCCTTCTTCGACCAGCACGCGCGGCGGCTGCGGGACGATGCCTCGGTGCTGGAGAACCACCGCGCGGCCAACCCGGAGGTGGACGAGACGGCTGCCCGCCACGCGCTCGCCCGCTTCCTGTTCGAGGGCGATGCCGTGCACCAGCCCGCCGGCTCGCTCAGCGGCGGGCAGCGGCTGCGCGCGGCGCTGGCCTGCGCGTTGAACGGCTGGCATCCGCCCCGCCTGCTGCTGCTGGACGAGCCGACCAATCACCTGGACCTGGACAGCCTGGAGGCGCTGGAGCAGGTGCTGCGCGGGTACGACGGCGCGCTGCTCGTCGTCAGCCACGACGCGGCGTTCCTGGATGCCATCGGCATCGACCGGCGCATCCGGCTCCCGGGCGGGTGACCGCGCCGCGCCGGGTGGGCTCCCCGCGCGCGCGAGGCGGGCTCACCCGCGGCGGCTCGGCTCAGCGCTCGCCCTCCCCCCCCCCCCGAGATCCCGTGGTTCCTGTGCGGTTCGCGGGGGAAGGGTGCCCTGGTGCCGGCGCTGGGCCGCACGCTCCTGGAGCTCCATCCATTCCGCGAGCCGCTTCTCCAGCCGCTCGCGCGCTTCGCGGCACTGGGCGATGAGCAGGCGGACCCGTACGGCGCCGTCGTCACTTGGATACATTCGATCGTGCTGTCGGTTGGCGTTCTTTCCGGGTGCGGCGAACCTGCGCGGGACGTGCCCCGCCTGGGACAGATCTCCGCCTCTTCCCCCGCCTGTCCGCAGTCCAATGTCTGTCGCATCTTTGCCCAACCGTGCCCGCTGACGACCCACTTCGCTTGGGAGGCAGCGCGAGGACGGCATGGACCTGGACGGGCGAAGATCCAGGCCGGCACGGGCCACGCGCGCGGCGGAGGGGATTCCCCGGTCGCCGCCAGGATGATGTGCGGGAACGGGTTGCCGGCCGCGCCTCCCTCGGAATGACGGCGTTCGACGGGGATAAAGTTCAACCTCTCCCAGGGGTTTTGGGGAAGGTCGCGAGGAATCGAGCGGGTGGGAGCGCCGCGGGAAGCCCGCGCCGCGCCGGATCGATCGCCCCGTCGTCGTCCCGGCTGTTGATGGCTGTCCCCTGTAACCTGTCCCCTGTAACCCGCGGTTCGTCCCACCTCTGAGCAAAGTCCCGCGCCGGAATCCCCGCCAGGCACGATTTGCGGCGCCGCACCGCGCCCGTTATCATCCCCGCTCTTCATTCCCGACCTCGACGGTGTCCCACACGGGCGCCTACCGGCACATCTGCGGAATCGGCAAAGCAAGGCATGGCGGACCACGACCTGATGGAAAAGCTCGTTTCCCTGAGCAAGCGCAGGGGATACGTCTTCCAGTCGTCCGAGATCTACGGCGGCACGGGGAGCGTGTGGGACTACGGCCCGCTGGGCGTGGAGCTCAAGCGCAACATCAAGGACGCCTGGTGGCGCGCCATGGTGCACGAGCGCGACGACATCGAGGGCCTCGATGCCGCCATTCTCATGCACCCCCGCGTGTGGGAGGCCAGCGGCCACATCGCCGAGTTCACCGACCCGCTGGTGGAGTGCCGCAACTGCCACCGCCGCTTTCGCGTGGACACGCTGCTCAACGAGACGGGCGCGGCGGACCTGGAGCACGCGCAGTGCCCCAGCTGCGGCAAGCGCGGCGAGTGGACGGAGCCGCGCAACTTCAACCTCATGTTCAAGACGTTCATGGGGCCCGCCGAGGACTCGGCCAGCGTGGTGTACCTGCGGCCGGAGACGGCGCAGGGCATCTACGTCAACTTCCTGAACGTGCAGCAGGCCGCGCGGCAGCGGGTCCCGTTCGGCATCGCGCAGATCGGCAAGGCGTTCCGCAACGAGATCACGCCCGGCAACTTCACGTTCCGCACGCGCGAGTTCGAGCAGATGGAGATGCAGTTCTTCGTCAAGCCGGGCACGGACGGGGAGTGGTTCGAGAAGTGGCGTGAGGCGCGCTTCAAGTGGCACACGGACGTGATGGGCCTGGCGCCCGACCGGCTGCGCTACCATCCGCACGAAAAGCTGGCGCACTACGCCAGCGCCGCGGGCGACGTGGAGTTCTTCTTCGGCGGCACCATCGGCGACGGCGGATGGGGCGAGATCGAGGGGATCCACAACCGCACGGACTTCGACCTGTCGCGGCACGCGGAGTTCAGCGGCAAGAAGCTCCAGTACGTGGACGCGGCCAACAACGAGAAGTACGTCCCGTACATCATCGAGACCTCCGTGGGCGCGGACCGGGTGACGCTGGCCGTGCTGGCCAACGCCTACCGCGAGGACGAGGTGGAGGGCGAGACGCGCGTGGTGCTGAGCATCAAGCCGTCGCTGGCGCCCCTCAAGGCCGGCGTGTTTCCGCTGGTCAAGAAGGACGGCATGCCCGAGCGCGCCGCCAAGATCCACGAGGACCTGCGCCGCCGCGGCATCCCCAGCTTCTACGACGAGGCCGGCGCCATCGGCCGGCGCTACCGCCGCCAGGACGAGGCCGGCACGCCGTTCTGCATCACCATCGACGGCGAGACGATGGAGCAGGGCACGGTGACCGTGCGCGACCGCGACACCATGGAGCAGACGCGCCTTTCGCAGGACGAGATCGTCAACTGGCTGGGCGAGCGCATCAACGGCTGATCTCCG
>DATING010000644.1:0-1746 GCA_035474555.1 Longimicrobium sp.
CAGCCCTCCCATTCCCGTGGGGCTGCTTACGCCTCACCCGGGTGGGGACAAGACACAGATCGGTTGAACGGCGTCAGTAGTGTGAGGAGCTGTCAACAATCCTCCCGGTCTAATCTGTAAACGATCTTCCCGGTTGCTCACGCCCGTTGCACCCACTCCACCTGTAACCTGTAACCTGTCCCCTGTAACCCGCAGTTCCATCCCCGCACGAAAACGTTTGACACTCTCCCGCCCTTCCGCTACATTGATTGAGAACGATTCTCAATCGCGGAGAGTACACTTTGATCCAGGCGGCGCAGACGGCGGTCGCGGCGAAAGACACGCTGCGGCACATCAGCGAGACGGAGCGCGGAGAGCGCGCGCGGCGGGCCGCCGCGGGCGCGCTCGTCCTGCGCGTCGTGGAGCTGGCCGTCACGGGCGAGCCGGACGAGTTCACGTTCCTGCGCGCCCGGGCGGAGGTCGCCGGGCTGGAGAAGAGCGCGGAAAAGAGCATCCTCGTCCGCACCCTGCGCGTGCTGGAGGAGGCGGGCGCCGCGGGCCGGCTGTCCGCCGCGCTCGTATCGTACGCGTGCGAGCTGGAAAAGACGCGCCGCCTTCCCGAGGCCGACGCCGCCATCACCCTCGCGCTGGCGCTGGACGAGGGTAGCGGCGCCACGGCCCTGCACGCCGCCCGGCTGGCGCGAAAGATGGGCGACCGGCAGCGCGCGCTCGTCCTGTACTGCGCCGCCCGCGACCTGGACGTGGCCGACGGGCAGATCGCCCGTCTCGCGGCCGTGGGCGAGGCCGTGGTGTCCGACCACGCGGAGCGCCGCCTGGGTCGCGTGATCCGCCGCGCGCTGCAGGCCGGCGACGCGGAGTGCGCGGCCGTGGGGCTGGAGGAGCGCGCCGCCCTTCGCCGCGCCGCGGGCGACAAGGCCGGCGCCGCGCGCGACCTGTGCCTGGCCGCCGTGCGCTACACCGATCCCGTGGACCGCGCCCGCGCCGCGCACGAGCTGGCCGGCACCGCGCTGGCCCTGGGCGACAGCGACGCCGCGCGGCAGGCGTTGCTCGTGGCGCTGGCCTGGGGCGACGCGCCGCAAAAGGACCACGCGCGCAGCCGCCTGCACACCCTGTCGCGCGACCTGGACGACCAGGTGGGCACCCGGCGCTGGCGCTCGTTCCAGCGTCCGTCGCTGGTATCGCTCTCCGCGTATCGCCCGCGCCCGACGGTCCGCTCGCTGGGCCCGCGGCTGCTGCGCTGGCGCGAGGCCCTGGGCGAGCGCGCCGCGAGCTGACGCTCCGCCACCGCGACGAAAGACGGGGCGCCCGGCCATCTGCCGGGCGCCCCGTTCTTTCGCCCTGGATTTACACCAGGTGGATTTGATTTCCTGAGGGAGCGCACACCGGGAACGTCAACATCCACAGGTCTTTGCGCGCGACCGAAGGATCTACCGTCCCGTACACGACGGCCGCCTTCGCACACCGATCCGTCTCGTGACCGGGTTCCATCCGTCGCGGGGCTGCGGTCATGCGCGGGCGAGTAGATCCTTCGGTCGGCGCCACGGATCCGGGCACGGGGAAGACCGCGCGGCGCCTCCCTCGGGAAAACAAGCATTTTCTCGCAGCCCGCCTTGCCTGTGTGGCGCAGGCCGAACGAACGAAAGCGGGGGCGCCAGGCTCATTGGCCCGGCGCCCCCGCATCGCATCCAGCGGAAGGCGGTGTGCTACTGGCCGCCGCTGGCGAACACGCCCACGCCGTATCCGCAC
>DATING010000645.1:0-5614 GCA_035474555.1 Longimicrobium sp.
GGCGGTGCGCGGCGGCACGGCCACGGGCACGGGCGCGGTCTACGGGCTGGTGGCGGCGGCCCTGTTCGTGGGGGCATGGGTGGCGCTGGGGACGATGTTCCTGCGGCGCGACCGGTTCACCCTGGCGGCGGCGGCCGTGATGGCCATCGCGCTGGTGCCCACGGCCACCAACGCCATGTACGCCACCCGCGCCGGCGACTACGCGGCCCGCGACTTCGCGTACAACCTGCTGCAGTCGGTGGAGCCGTACGGCGTGCTCATCACCAACGGCGACAACGACACCTTCCCGCTCTGGTACCTGCAGGAGGTGGAGGGCATTCGCCGCGACGTCACCGTAATCGTGATGTCGTACTTCAACACGCCGTGGTACGTAAAGCAGCTGCGCGACCTCACGCAGCCCTGCCCCCGCCCGGGCGCGGCCATGGAGGATCCCACGCGCGTCATCTGCCAGCGCGCGTACGAGCCCACGGAGTCCACCCGCGCCATCTACGGCACGCCGCGGCCGCCCACGCGGCCCATCCTGACCCTGTCGGACCTGGAGATCGACCAGATCACGCAGAGCGGTTCCCTCCTGGCCGACGAGAACACGTTCTTCGAAGCGCGCGGGGTGCGCTTCCAGGTGCTGCCCGAGGGACAGCTGGACCCGGCCCACATGTTCGTCACCATGATGGTGCAGCGCACGTGGGGCGACCGGCCCATCTACTTCGCGGCCACCACCAACACGCACCTGGAGCTGGGGCTGGCCACGCAGGTGGCGCGGCAGGGGCTGGCGTTCAAGCTGCTGGGGCCGGACGAGACGGCGGGGCACGCGCGCATGCCCATGGACATGCAGGTGGTGCAGTTCACGGGCGGCTACTTCGATGCCCGGCGCAACGACGTGCTGTTCAACCGCGTGTTCCAGTTCCGCGGCATGCCGGACCGGGCCGCGTGGGCGGACGATGCCACGCGCAACATTCCCATGCAGTACTACTACGCGTTCGCGGCCGGGGCCACGGCCGCGCAGATCCTGGGCGACTCGGCGAACACCACCCGCTACACCCAGCGCGCCACCGGCTTCTACACGCTCGCCAACGAGAAGTAGAACCCGGCGCGCAGGATGCGGAGCGGCCCCCGGACGATCGTGTCCGGGGGCCGCTTTTCGTTGCGGGCGGTGGACTCGACCGGGGGCGGGGAGAGGCGGGGAGAGAGGCACGCGCGCGGAGCGAAGAGAAGGGAGCGCGGCGGGCGGGAGAGCGAATGAATTCGCGGCTACAACTTCACACTGTCGGCCTGCGCCGACACCACGGACGCGGCTTCGCTCCGTGCGATTGCCTGTCGCCGGGGCGCCTCGGGGGAGGCGGCTGGAACAAACGTAGGACAGCGGATGAGAATCATTCGCAAGTTGTTATAGAAGGGGTACTTGCGTGATTGCAGGTTTGGCCCGCACCTTGCGAATGAGGGATGGCAAGCAGGAAACCCCTACAGGAGGATGGACTGATGCAGAATCCCATGGAAAAGTCGCTGCCGCAGACCTCGGTGGTCGGTGCGTGCACGGTCACGGACTGCAAGTTCAACGAAAACCATGAGTGCCATGCCGGCAGCATCGAAGTCCGCGTGAGCGGCAACGGCGCCGAGTGCGGCACGTACACTCCCGAGGGGAACACCCGCCCCCGCCCGTAACACGGCGCGCGGCCGGAACCTCGATCGCGAGCGGGCGTCCCCACGGGGGCGCCCGCGCGCGCCTGCAGGTACATTCTTCCTGCGTCCTCGGCCTGATCCGAAACCACGGCGCCCCGTCCCCGTACGGTGAAGCGGACGTGGTGCCGAAGGTCCGTCGCCCTTCTCCCCCTCTCCCGGCGGCCGTTTGCCGGGGGAGGGGGCCGGGGGGTGGGGACGCCCTTCCGATCCGCTGTTCAAAAAGCAGTTTCATCCGTTCCCGCCCCCTGTCGCACACGCCAGTCCCCGCGCCCCAAACCGCTCCAAAACTGCTCGGTGCAGACGGAGAAAAACGGAACACTGGCGCAAAGGCCGTGTAGCGATGTATCGTTGGTGAACACGCAACAATGAGGTGACCCATGCGACGCACCTACGGGATCGCCGCCGCGGTGGCCGCCCTGGCAGTTCTCGCGGCCGTCCGGCTGGGAGCACAGCAGGACTGGTCTCCGCCTTCGCGTGACATGCCGCAGATGCCGGCCTCGTCCGAGCTCTCGGGCGGGTGGCGCGCATCGCTGGCGGCGTGGTTTCGAGGCACGGACGACGGGCTGGCCGGCATTCGTGCCATGGGCGAGGGCGGCGGGGCACGGCCGCGCATGGTCCGCTTCATGGGCGGGGCCCGTCCCGTGGCCGAGTGGAAGGACCGCAACGGCGACGGCCGCGCGGACATGGTAGAGGTCTACCGCGCCGGCGCCCTTGCCTACCAGCTGATCGATGCGGACTACGACGGAGCCGCAAACGTTCTTCGCGTATACGACGCGTCCGGGGCACTCGCCCGGGAAAACCGCTACTGAAATTCACGTGACCCCGTCCATCGCACCGGCCGTCCTGAGCGACGCCGAGCTCCTGGAGGCCTACCGCCACAGCCTGTGGACGGTGGAGATGCCCGCCGGCACGCTGGACGTGCGCCTGCAGGGGCGCGCCGCCGACCCGCAGCTTCGCCCCGCCGGCATCGTGACGGCGTACAACCCGGCGTCCATCGCCCGCACCCCGGACGAGAACCGCGCCGCGGACCAGGAGCTCATGCGGCACGTGCGCTCGCTGGGCGTGCCCTTTCGCCGCACCCTGGCCCAGGGCACCGGCTCCGGCGCGGAGCAGTGGGAGGAGCCCGGCTTCCTCCTCCTGGGCGACGTCCGCCCGCTGGTGGTGGAGCTGGGGCTGGTCTTTGGGCAGAACGCCGTGATCTGGATCGACGCCACGGGCGCGGCCTCGCTGGTGTGCACCCGCGCGGGGTTCGCCGGCCGCCTGCCGGGGCAGAAGATCGACCTCTGATTCGTTTCGTCTGACCGCGGGCGCGCCGCCCCCGTCCCCGCTGCCGGGACGGGCGGCGCGCTCGCAACTCTCCGGAAGATTCCATGCTGGTCAAAAAGCGGATGACTCGTGACCCCGTCACGGTTTCCCCCGCGCAATCGCTCGCGGACGCCCTCCGGCTCACCCGCGCGCGCCGCATCCGCCACCTCCCCGTCGTGCTGGACGGGGAGGTGGTCGGCATCGTCTCGGACCGCGACGTGCGGCTGGCCATGCCCTCGCCCCTCACGGAAAGCGACGACCGCCGGGTCGCGTTCCTGGAGGGGACGGCTATCTCCGCCATCATGCGCGGCGACGTGGCCACCATCGGCGGCAACGACACGGTGGAGGACGCGGCCAAGCTCATGCGCCGCCGCCGCATCGGCGCGCTCCCCGTGGTGGACGCGCACGGGCGGCTGCTGGGCATCATCACCGAGAGCGACGTGCTGGACGCGTTCGTGGAGATCCTGGGCCCCCCCGGGCAGTCGTCCCGCATCGAGGTGGCCCTCCCCGACCGTCCCGGCGAGCTCGCCCGGGCCATGCGCGTGATCGGCGAGGAGCAGGGGGTGAACGTGTGCTCGCTGATGGTGCCCCCCGCCGCGGCCGGCGAGCGGCGGATGGCCATCGTGCAGGTGGGGACCATCGATCCGCGCCCCGTGATCGAGGCGCTGGAGTCCGCCGGCTTCGAGGTGGGATGGCCGTCGCTGGAGACGGACCTGCGGCTGGGGGGTGGCGCGTGAGCCGGGTTTCCGCCGCGCTGGTGTGGGATCCCGCCGTCATCGGCTACAAGTTCCGCCCCGACCACCCGTTCAACCCCCGCCGGCTGGAGCTCACCCTGTCGCTCATCGAGGCGCTGGGGCTGGTCGATGAGAAGCACGCGCGGGTAGTGGCGCCGCGGATGGCCACGGAGGCCGAGCTGCTGGCCGTGCACAGCCGCGAGTACGTGGAGGCGGTCAAGCGCTTCAGCGCCGGCGGCGACGCGTCCGACGCGCACCGCTGGGGGCTGGGCACGGACGACACGCCCATCTTCGCCGGGATGCACGAGGTGACGTCGCTGGTCACGGGCGGCAGCATCCGCGCGGCGGAGCTGGTGATGAGCGGGCAGGTGAAGCGCGCCTTCAACGTCTGCGGGGGGCTGCACCACGCCCACCGCGACCGCGCCTCGGGCTTCTGCGTGTACAGCGACCTGGCGGCCGCCATCGCGTGGATCCGCCGCGAGCACGGCGGGCGGGTGCTGTACATCGACTACGATGCGCACCACGGCGACGGTCCGCAGGGGATCTTCTACGAGGACCCCGACGTGATGACGCTCTCCCTGCACGAGTCCGGGCGCTACCTGTTCCCCGGCACGGGCTTCGTGGACGAGCTGGGCGAGGGGGATGGATACGGCTACTCGCTGAACGTGCCCCTGGAGCCGTTCACGGAGGACGATTCCTGGCTGGACATCCATCGCAAGCTCATCCCCGAGGTGATGGAGGCGTACCGGCCGGACGTGGTGGTGCTGCAGTCCGGCTGCGACGGCCACGCGCTGGACCCGCTGACGCACCTGCGCGCCACCACGCGGCTGGCGGAGGAGACCACGCGCATCGTCTGTGAGGCGGCGGACGCCGTCTGCGGGGGGCGGGTGGTGGCCACGGGCGGGGGCGGATACGCCGTGTGGGAGGTGGTGCCGCGGGCGTGGACGCTGGTGTGGGCGGCGCTGTCGGGGCAGGAGGTGCCCAGCCGCATTCCCCGCGAGTGGCTGGAGCGCTGGCAGGGCGAGGCCCCCGTGCTGCTGCCGGAGATGCTGCGCGACCGGGACGAGGACCACAAGCCGGTGCCGCGCCGTGACGAGATCACGGCCACCAACCGGCGGACGCTGGAATCGCTGCGGCGGCAGGCGCTGCCGCTCATTCGCGGGTACGGGCTGGGCTTCTGATGACGCTGGAGCCCCCCGCGCCCCCCGCCATGCCCATCCGGGGGATGGCGCTCCCCGTAACCCTCCGGGACCGGGAGGGACGTGTGTTCAACGTACGAGACTACCAACCGGGCGACCGCGCGCTGCTGGACGCCTTTTACGATGCCTTCGAGCCCAAGCGCGCCGCGCAGGGCCTTCCCCCCGAGGGGACGGCCCGCATCGAGCGCTGGCTGGACGGCGTGCTGGCCGACGGCACCCACCTGATCGTGGAGGTGGAGGGCGAGTTGGCCGGGCACGCCATGCTCATGCCCACGGGCAAGGCCGGCGTGCGCGAGTACGCCATCTTCCTGGACGAGCGCGTGCGCGGCCGCGGCATGGGCACGCAGGTGAACCGCCTGTCGGCCGAGGTGGCGCGCACGCTGGACGTGGAGCGGCTGTGGCTGAGCGTGGAGCCGCACAACCGGCCCGCCGTGCGCTCGTACCAGAAGGCCGGCTACCGCTTTCGCCCCGCGACCATGTACACGCCCGAGCTGGAGATGGAGCTCGAGCTGCGCGAGGCGTCGGAGGCGGCGTAGGCGAGGGGAAGTGCCAAGCGACAAGTGCCAAGTGCCAGGTGGAACGCCGGAGTCGCGAAGGCACTCGGACTAGGCACTAGGCACTAACTACTTGGCACTGCACTTCCTGGGCGTGTCCCCCGCAAGCGGGGGCCGGGCTGCGCGCGCCGTAGGCAACGATACA
>DATING010000646.1:0-7716 GCA_035474555.1 Longimicrobium sp.
AGGAGGACTACGAGTCCGGCGAGGGCGAGGTGGAGAACCGCGAGGTGCTGGATGAGTACGTGCAGGTGCTCTCGTCCAAGTTCAACATCCAGAAGCCCGTCAAGGTCGTGGTGGACTGCGGCAACGGCACGGGCAGCATCGTGGCCACGCGGCTCATCGAGGCGCTGGGGCCCAACGTGACGGTGATCCCCATCTTCTGCGAGTCCGACGGCACGTTCCCCAACCACCACCCGGACCCGGTGGTGGACAAGAACCTCGTCGACATCATCGCGAAAGTGAAGGAGACCGGGGCGGACCTGGGCGTGGCGTTCGACGGCGACGCGGACCGCATCGGCGCCATCGACGAGAAGGGGCAGATCGTCCGCGGCGACACGCTGCTCCTGCTGTACGGCCTGGACCTGCTGCAGAAGCGCGGCGCGGGGCAGAAGCTGGTGTTCGACGTCAAGTGCTCGCAGCAGCTGCCGGAGGTGTTCGAGGGCGCGGGCGGCGTGGCCATCATGAACGCGACGGGCCATTCGCTCATCAAGGAGCGGATGAAGAAGGAGCACGCGCTCCTGTCCGGCGAGCTCAGCGGCCACATCATGTTCGGCGACGACTACTACGGGTACGACGACGCGCTGTACGGCGCGCTGCTGCTCATCGACATCGTGGCGCGCAGCGGCCGCCCGCTCAGCGAGTGGCTGGCCGAGTTCCCGCAGTTCGTCTCCACGGCCGAGCTGCGCTACCCGGCCACGGAAGAGACCAAGTTCCCCATCGTGGCCCGCGCCACGGAGCACTTCCGCAAAGACCACGAGGTCATCGACGTGGACGGCGCCCGCGTGCTCTTCGGCGATGGCTGGGGATTGATCCGCGCGTCCAACACGGAGCCCGTGCTGGTCGCCCGCTACGAGGCGCGCACGGCCGAGCGCCTGGCCGAGATCCGCGGCGAGATGGAAGGCTGGCTCGCCGGCGAGGGGATCAGCGGGGCCAGCGACGGGCACTGAGGACGGAAGTGCGTGAGTGCGGGAGTGATGGGGATCGAGGCGGGGCGGGGGTGGTGAGCGGCGCGGAGGGTGGCCCTCACCCGGCCTCGCTTAGGCTCGTCCACCCTCTCCCACAAACTGCGTGGGAGAGGGTATACACCCCAGCCCCAGCACGGGGGCGGAGTATCGCCGGTACGTAGTTCTCCCCCTCTCCGCGAGGAACGAGCGGTGAGGGGCCGGGGGGAGGGGCCGCCGGCGGGAGCAGAGAGTCCGGGTCAGGCGAGATGCCGTTGCTGGCTATTCCCTATTCCCTATTCCCTATTCCCCTATTCCCTGCCGTTCGAAGTCGTTGAAGCCCAACGCGCTTGCCGCCCCTGTGCGGCCCGCGTAGAATGTCGCCCCTTGAACCGAAGGGTTTGTGCAGAGCAAGACCGTCGTAATCGCGCTGGGCGGCAACGCCCTGGCGCAGCCGGGTGAAGAGGGGACCATCACCCAGCAGTTCAAGCACACGCGCGAGTCCCTGGGCGCCGTGGTGGAGCTGGCCCGGGAGGGATGGCATATCGCCATCGTGCACGGAAACGGGCCGCAGGTGGGCAACGAGCTCATCCGCAACGAGCAGTCCCGCCACCTGCTCCCCCCGCTGCCCTTGGGCGTGCTGGTGGCGGGGACGGAAGGGTGGATCGGCTACATGATCCAGCAGTCGCTGCAGAACGCCCTGCGCCGCGGCGGCGTGCAGCGGCAGGTGGTCACGATGGTGACGCAGGTGCTGGTGGACCCCGACGACCCGGAGCTGCAGCGGCCCACCAAGCCCATCGGCCGCACCATGGACGAGGCCACGGCCCGCTCCCTGGCCGCGGAGCTGGGCGGCGCCGTGGCGGAGACCAAGGGGGGCTGGCGGCGCGTGGTCCCCAGCCCGCGCCCCACGGAGATCGTGGAACGGCGGATGATCCAGTCGCTCGTGCGCGAAGGGCACCTGGTGATCGCGGCGGGCGGCGGCGGATGCCCCGTGTACGTGCACGAGACGTGGGGGCTGGAGGGGATCGACGCCGTGGTGGACAAGGACCGCGCGGCCGCCATCCTGGGCCGCGACATCGGCGCCGGGGTGCTGGTGATCCTCACCGACGTGGACCGCGTCTACACGGGCTTCGGCACGCCGGAGCAGCGCGCCCTGGAGCGCCTGACGGTCGCCGAGGCCGACGCGCTGCTGGCCGGCGGACAGCTGGGCGAGGGGAGCATGGCGCCCAAGGTGGAAGCCGCGGCGGACTTCGTGCGGCGCGGCGGCACGCGCGCCGTCATCGCGCGGCTGGAGCAGGGCAGGGAAGCGGTCGAGGGAAGCGCAGGGACGCAGATCGTGAGGGAATAGTGCCTAGTCCCTAGTGCCAAGTGCCAAGGAACGGCTTCACTGCTAGGCACTTGGCACTTGTCACTTGGTACTTTTCGTCGGGTTGGATCACTCGAAACCAGGACGCAGTCCGTGAACATCCACGAATACCAGGCGAAGGAGCTGCTCGCCGCCCAGGGGATCCCGGTCCCCATGGGCGAAGTGGCGACCACGCCGGAAGAGGCCGAAGCAATCGCGCGCCGCCTGGGCGGCGCGGTGGTGGTCAAGGCGCAGGTGCACACCGGCGGCCGCGGCAAGGCGGGCGGCGTAAAGCTGGCCAACACCCCCGAGGAAGCCCGCGAAAAGGCGCAGGCCATCCTGGGGCTGGTCATCAAGGACCTCCCGGTGGAAAAGGTGCTCATCGCCCCCGCCGAGGACATCGCCACCGAGGCGTACGTGGGCATCATCATGGACCGCGCGAGCAAGGCGCCGGTCTGGATGGTCTCTTCCGCCGGCGGCATCGACATCGAAGAAGTGGCGCACACCAACCCCGAGAAGATCACCAAGCTCGCCGTCGACACGCGCTACGGCTTTCTGCCGCACCAGGCGTACATGCTGGCGACCAAGCTGTACACGGACGTCAAGCAGCAGCGCGCGGCCGCCAAGATCCTGGAGCAGCTCTACAAGGCGTTCGTGGAAGCCGGCGCCTCGCTGGCCGAGATCAACCCGCTGATCACCACGCCCTCGGGCGAGGTTAAGGCCATCGACGCCAAGTTCAACATCGACGACAACGAGCTCTTCCGCCGCCCGGAGATCGAGGCGCTGCGTGACGACGCGTCCGAGGACCCCGCCGAGGTGCAGGCCCGCGAGGCCAACCTCACCTTCATCAAGCTCGACGGCGACGTGGGCTGCGTGGTGAACGGCGCCGGGCTGGCGATGGCCACCATGGACCTGGTGAAGTACTACGGCGGCGAGCCCGCCAACTTCCTGGACATCGGCGGCTCGTCCAACCCCGAGAAGGTGGTGAACGCGCTCAAGATCATCACGAGCGACCAGAACGTGAAGGCCATCCTGTTCAACATCTTCGGCGGCATCACCCGCACGGACGACGTGGCGAACGGGATCGTGACGGCCACCAAGCAGATCGACATCAAGGTGCCCATCGTCATCCGCCTGACGGGGACCAACGAGGAGATCGCGGTGAAGATCCTGGCCGAGGCCGGCTTCACGGCCATGACCGACATGGACGAGGCCGTAAAGAAGGCCGTCGCGCTGGCAAAGGGGGAGGCCCAGTGAGCATCTTCATCGATCAAAGCACCAAGCTCATCGTGCAGGGGATCACGGGCCGCGACGGCTCGTTCCACGCCAAGCAGATGATGGAGTACGGCACCCAGGTGGTCGCGGGCGTCACGCCGGGCAAGGGCGGGCAGACCTTCGAGGGGAGCGTGCCCATCTTCAACACGGTGCAGGAGGCGATGGACGCCACCGGCGCCAACTCCTCCGTCATCTACGTGCCGCCCGCGTTCGCCGCGGACGCCATGTTCGAGGCCGCCGACGCGGGCGTGAGCTTCATCGTCTGCATCACCGAGGGCGTGCCCGTGCTGGACATGACCCGGGTGTACCCGTACGTCAAGGAAAAGGGCGCGCGGCTGCTGGGCGCCAACTGCCCGGGGCTGCTTTCGGCGGGCAAGAGCAAGGTGGGCATCATCCCCGGCCACATCACCCAGCCGGGCCCCGTCGGCCTCGTGTCGAAGTCCGGCACGCTGACCTACGAGGTGGTCTACAAGCTCAAGGGCGCGGGGATCGGCACCACGACCTGCGTGGGCATCGGCGGCGACCCGGTGAGCGGCACGTCGTTCATCGACTGCCTGGCCGCGTTCGAGGCGGACCCGGAGACCAAGGCCATCGTCATGCTGGGCGAGATCGGCGGCACGGACGAGCAGGAGGCGGCGGCCTACATCAAGGCGCACGTCACCAAGCCGGTCGTGGGCTTCATCGCCGGCCAGACGGCGCCTCCGGGGCGCCGCATGGGCCACGCGGGCGCCATCATCAGCGGCTCGGCGGGCACGGCGGAGGAGAAGATCCAGGCGTTCAACGACAACGGCATCGCGGTCGCCGTCCGTCCCCTGGACGTGGTGGCGCTCATCCAGGAACGGCTTTGAGCCAGGGTGGCAAACCGGCGGGGCGCGAGGTGCGCCTGACGGAGATCCTCCGTCCGGAGCACGTCGTCGCCCCGCTCCCCGCCACGTCGGTGTACGAGGCCGTCATTCACCTGGCGCAGACGCTGGTGGGCACCGGCGACGTGCCGCATCCCGACCGGATGCAGCGCATGTTCAGCGAGAGCCGGGTGCGTGACCTGATTCACGTGGGCGACCGCGTTCTGCTTCCGCACCTGCGGACGGACGCGGTGGACCGGCTGCAGGTGGCCCTGGGCATCGCCTCGCGCCCCCTGCCGGAGTCGCCGGACCACGTGGGTGCGGTGGCGCAGATCGTCGTGCTCGTGCTGGCGCCCCTGTCCGCCGCCGACCTGTACCTGCAGACGGTGGCGGCGCTGGCCCGCGTGCTGCGCGACGACAGCGTGGTGGACCGGCTGGTGGCGGCCCGCACCCCCGCGGAGGTGCTGGACATCCCGCAGATCCGCGAGATCACCATCGAGCCGCGGCTGCGCGTGCGCGACGTGATGACGCAGCGGGTGTACCGCACGTCGCCCGACGCGCCCGTGCAGGAGGTGCTGGATTTGATCGCGCAGCACCGGCTGCGGGCCGTGCCCGTGGTGGGCCCGGACCGGCAGGTGCTGGGGATGGTGACGGACCGCGACCTGCTGCGCCACTTTCTTCCCGAGGTGCAGCGCCCGGCGGATGCGCGCGCGTCGGCGTGGGCCGAGGTGCGCGTGCGCGACGTGATGTCGCGCTCCGTGATCTGCGTGAGCGAGGAGCAGGCGCTGGCGGAGGTTACGTCCATGCTGGTGAGCAAGGACATCGAGCGCCTGCCGGTGGTGCACGAGGGGCAGCTCACCGGCTTCTTGACCCGCGGCGACATCCTGCGCAAGGTGTTCGGGTTCGCCGCGTCTCCCTTGGAACCATTCACAGACGAGGAATAGATCGATATGTCGCGTACCTTTGCCATGATCAAGCCCGACGCCGTGCAGGCGGGCAACGCGGGCAAGATCATCGCCCACATCCAGCAGGCGGGCTTTCGCATCCTGGGGATGAAGCTGACGCAGATCAGCCTGCCGCAGGCGCAGAAGTTCTACGAGGTGCACGCCGAGCGCGGGTTCTACGGCGAGCTGGTGGAGTTCATGTCCAGCGGCCCGTCGGTCGTGCTGGCGCTGGAGGCGGAGAACGCCGTGAGCAAGTGGCGCGAGACCATCGGGGCCACGGACCCGGCCGAGGCCGCGGACGGCACCATCCGCAAGCTGTTCGCGGAGAGCAAGGGCAAGAACGCCGTGCACGGCTCCGACGCCGACGAGACGGCGGCCGCGGAGATCGCGTTCTTCTTCGCCGGCACCGAGCTGGTGGGCTGATCCAGCCGCGGGTCCGGGATGGATGACGAAGGGCCGCCTCGCGAGGGGCGGCCCTTCGTGTTCCCGGTGATTTCGCGGATCGAGGAGAGGCGTGGCGCCGGCGCAGGGGGTCCGCCTCCAGCCCCGGCGATTGAAATCGCGGCACCGAAAACGTGATGTCGGCCTTCGCCGACGGGTCCGGTGGGGTGGTGGTGCCGCGGGGGAGGCCGGGTTCCGCCAGGATCGTCACGGATCGGCTACGTGTCGGGAGAGGGGCCGGTGTCTCCCCGCTCCGGCGATCGAAATCGCGGCTGTGAAGACCTGACGTCGGCCTGCGCCGACGACGCGTGCTGGATGTTGGCCGTCGAGGACCCCCTCAGAGTGTTTAAGAAACTCTACTCGCGTTTGATTTCCTGAGGGAGGCGCCGCCGAGACCCGTGCCATTACTGGATCCATGGCGCCGACCGAAGGATCTCGCCGGCCAATCGAGGGGGCCGGCTTCCGGTCATGGAGCTAGCCCCTCGGCATGCATGGTAGATCCTTCGGTCGCGCGTAACGGATTGTGCACGTTGAGGTTGCCGGCGTGCGCTCCCTCAGGAAAGCAAGTTGGACTTCCATCGGGAAAGTAAAATCTCAAACACCCTCTCATACCAGATCCGCAAAAAGAATGGGCCTCACGCAGAGACGCAGAGGCGCGGAGAGAAAACAACGGGAGAAAAGACCAGCAGAGGCCGCCGATCCTCTTAGTCTCTTTTCTCTGCGTCTCCGCGTCTCTGCGTGAGGCGGTTGTTTTCTCGGATTCGGTATCAAACGAAGAGCCCCGCCCCGGCGTACCGGGGCGGGGCTCGTCGTCTGCCGTCGTCGTGCTGCCTACCGCACGACCACCCAGCCCCACATGTTGGCGCCGTAGAAGTGAGTCTTGATGGCGCAGACCACCAGGTACTTGCCGGGCTTCAGGAACCGCAGCTTGACCACCGGTTGCGGGAGCGGCTGCAGGTACAGCCGGTTCACGGGGTAAAGCACGAAGGGCCCCGGGTTGTTGTTCAGGACGTCATCGGCCTTCATCCCGTCGGCGTAGATCGCCAGCCGGTGCCCGAACTTGATGTCGAACGTCACGACCTCGCCCGCATCGATCACCACCGTGCCCGGGATCATCCGGTCCCTGCCGTGGAGCGACTGGTCGTGCTGCCCCGGGGGATAGCTCGTGCCGGCTTCCGGGTTGCCGAGCACCATCGTCGCCGGCGCGGACGCGTTCACGTTCATCGCCGACATCCCCTCTTCTTCCGCCAGCACGTCTCCCGGCGTCCACCAGTTCTCTTCCGCGGGCCAGCTCACTTCCGTGGGCATGTCCCCTTCCGAGAGCACGGCGCTCGGGGACGCCACCGGCGCCGTCGAGTCGGAACAGCTCGCCAGGATCGGGGCGAGGAGGAGGAGGGCAAAAACACGTCGCATCTTGGTCTTCCGGCGATAGGGGAGTGGAAAGGAGGGGGCGGCGGGTGAACCCACTTTCCGCCGCTCTTAAATATGGACATTAACCTGCCGCTTGTCAACGCCACCCGTTCCGGCACCACTCCCCGCACGATGAATGCGGGGTGCGCTGGGTAAGTGGTTCGCGGGCAAGCGTATGGAGCAGGGGACCACCCGACGGGCGATGGGCCCGGAGGGGCGTTCTTTATATGTCCATATCTTTAGCCTGCTGCGGGGGCTAAGACGCTTGTTTCGGCAATGGGTTGCGCAGGCTACACGTACGCATCCACGTTTTTCGCCGCTTTTGCAGTACGCAGCTCCGTACGAGCCGCCTTGCGTAACATGCGAGGCTTTCGCAGCCGTTGCGGCGACCTCCAACTGCTCGGCCGGAGCCCGCCATTCCTTGGCGTTCTCCCCCTCACGGCGAGGACCGAGTGGGGAGGGGGCCGGGGGGAGGGGTGCCC
>DATING010000647.1:0-4178 GCA_035474555.1 Longimicrobium sp.
CTGGTGGCGGACGGCGGCGCGCTGGCGCTGGTGGAAGCCGGCCCCGCGTCCACGCTGCCGGCGCTGCTGGCCGGCATCCGCGCCGCGGGGCACGATCCCGCGCGGCTCACGCACATCCTGCTCACGCACGTGCACCTGGACCACGCCGCCGGCGCCGGACAGCTCGCCCGCATCGCGCCGGGGGCCACGGTGCACGTGCACCCGTTCGGCGAGCCGCACATCGTGGACCCGTCGCGCCTGCTGGCCAGCGCCGGGCGGCTGTACGGCGACCGGATGCAGGAGTTGTGGGGCACCATGCTCCCCGTGCCCCAGGAGCGCATCCGCACCCTGGCGGACGGCGAGTCCGTGCACGTGGGCGGGCGCGCGCTCGTGGCGCTGGATACGCCCGGGCATGCCGCGCATCACCTGTCGTTCCACGAGCCCGACGCGGGCCTGGTGTTCACGGGCGACGTGGGCGGCATCCGGCTGGCGGGCGCGCGCCACGTCCGCCCGCCCACGCCGCCGCCGGAGGTGGATACGCCCGCGTGGCTGGCCAGCATCGACAAGCTGCGCGCCCTGCAGCCGAGCATGCTCCTGCCCACGCACTTCGGCGGCAGCACGGACGTGGAGTGGCACCTGGACGACCTCGCCGCACGCCTGGTGGAGTGGACGCGGATGGCAAAGGGGCAGGATCCCGACCCGCTCCCCCTCGCCGCCGAGCTCAGCCGCCGCGCCGATGCCGAGCTGCTCGCCGCCGCGGGCGATCCCGACCTCGTGCGCCGCTACGCCACGTCCATCCCCTACGAGATGATGGCCGCCGGCCTGCTGCGCCAGGAAAAGGTCAACGCCACGAGAGGGGCGCGCGGCGTCACGTCGTAGCGACAGCCGCGCCCGTCCGACACAGAGCAACGCCTCCGCAGCCAATCGCTGCAGAGGCGTGGTTCGTTCCGACGATCATCGAACCCACCTGTCCCGATCGGCGCGCGCTGGATGCGCATCACGCGACGGGTTGATGGCGGGAGATTCACCATGATCAGCAGACCGCCAGACCCCGAAGGTCCAGGCAGGACGCCAGGATTCCTGCCCAGGAGCGCTCCCCTGCCGGGATGCGATCGGATGCCGCCGTCATGGAGAAGATGCAGTGCGGTGGCCTGAAGAACGCGTTCGCACGGTGGCGCATCGTGCGTCTACAATCCGGCCCCGAAAGTGATTAGATTGAACACGCCGATCATGAAGAACCAGGAGGAGCGCGAATGAGGAGACACCTCGGTCCAGAGCTCGTGGAAATGCTCAGCACACTGGCTCCGGAACGGCGCGAGCAGGTGCTGGAATATGCCCGCTGGCTGCGGCAGAGCTCCGCCGGTTCCTCCTGTGGCTCTATGGATCGTACCGCGCCTGGCGACTCCGGCATTGAGGAGGGGTGCAGGCCGGGTCCCGCCAGCGGTGCAGGCGGACGCGAACTCGAAAGAACGATTCTCCGCCTGAACTGCGAGCAGCGGGAGCGGGTGGAGAAGTACGTGCGCGCACTCACGGCTGACCCTCCGCGCGGAATACCGGGGCACGTGCTCCTCCGATTCGGCGGGACCATCCCCGAGAGCACGCTACTGCAGATGGAGCAGGTCATCGCGGACGAATGCGAGCGGATCGACTATGACCAATGGTGAGATACTCCTGGACTCCGATGTAGTCATCGCCGCCTTTCGGCAGGATCCCGGCGCTCAGAAGGCACTCCGCGACGCCGAGCATGTGCTCATCCCCGTAATCGTGCTCGGCGAGCTCCTGGCCGGGGCACGCAAGGGTGGGCAGGTGGAGCGGGAGACGAGACGGATCGCTGATCTGATGGCCGCCGGACAGGTGCTCGGGTGTGACCTGGAGACCGCGCATCACTATGCCGCCGTGCGGGACGAGCTCAGACTTCAAGGACGGCCGATTCCCGACAATGACGTGTGGATCGCCGCGCTTGCACGTCAGCACGACCTGACGCTGGCCAGCCGGGACAACCACTTCGCGGGAATCGAGGGACTGCGGGTCGAACCGTACCGTAACTGAATCGCGTCAGACCTGCAGGGTACCATTCAGACGGGACAGGGACGCTGATGAGTGAAGACGTCGATCTGGAACTGGATGCAGTGCTGGAGAAGCTCGACCTCGACCGGCGGAAGCAGGTGCTGAAGTACGCGCGGTCTCTGGAGGATCACCGACCGCCTCCCAAACGAAGTATGCTGGACCTGGTGGGTACGATTTCCAGGGAAGACCTGCAGATCATGCGGGAGACGATCGAGGAGATGCGCATTAATTCATGCAGCTGCGTAAACTGCTCGCGGCTGCGGGACCGGAAGCGCGCCCACCCTGGCTCGTAGCGTCCCAAGGAACCGAGAGGGTTGATGAGACGCAGCCACAGCGCGACGGCAACCTGCCTTCCAGGCGTGAAGGTCTCCCCCTCTCCCGCGCAGTTTGCGGGAGAGGGGGCCGGGGGGTGAGGGGCCCCGCGAAGCGGGCGCTGGAAGAGCCCGCCCTCGATCGTGCCTCCCCCCAGTCCCCCCGCCCCGCCCCGCCCCCGCGGCCTACCGCACCAGGTGGAACCGCTCCTGCCGCGCGAGCACCCAGCGGCGGGTGCCGTCGGCATCCAGCCAGGCTTCCTCCTCCAGCGCCATCCGCACCGGCTGCCCGCCCCACTCCGCCACGGGCGTGGTGGCCTGCAGCTCGATGGAGAACCACGTGTTGGGCCGCAGCGCCACGTCCCCGCGGCCGGGCACGCCCTCCTGCCGGTCCCACAGGCCGATCGTGGGCCCCGCGCCGTGCCCGTGGTCGCCGATGGGGTGCGTGTACACCGTCCCGTCGATCCCCTCCGCCCGCATCCGCTCGCGCGTGCTCCGCAGCACCTCGTTGCCCGTGCGCCCGGGCCGCATCTCCTCCAGCAGCAGGTCCTGCAGGCGGTTGGCGCGGCGCAGGGCGGCGTACATCCCCGCGGGCGCATCCGCCTCCCCCTCGCGCAGCACGTAGCCCATGTGCTGCGTGTCCGTGTTCAGCCCCAGCGCCGTCAGTCCGAAGTCCGTGTGCAGCAGGTCGCCGCGGCGGATGACGGGATTGGCGCTGTCCCCCATCTCCACCCCCGCGCGCTGCACCGTCACGGACGGGTGGAACCACGTATCCAGCCCCCGATCCGCCAGCCGCTGCCGCATCCACCACACCACGTCGTCCGTGCGCGTCGTCCCCGGCGTGATGACGTCGGCGGAGAAGGCGGTCTGGATGAGCTGGTGCACCAGGCGCTGCATTTCCACGTACTGCGGCATCATCTCCGGCAGGCGCTCCTCGATGAAGTGCAGCGGCAGCAGCTCGCGCCGGACGATGCGCTCGCGGTACGCGGCCGGCAGCGCGGATTGCATCTGCTCCCACTCGCCGACCGTCAGGCCGTCGGAAAAGGCGTGGGTGTGGCTGATGTCCACGGCGATGCTGCGCGGGTCGCACGCCTGCACCACGGGCGCCAGCAGCCGCCACTGCTCCGGGCCGAACGGCTCCGCGGGACGCACGGTCGCCCCCGCCGTGCCGACCGCCGCGTCGGGATCGCGCACCACGCGGTACAATCCGCCCTGCGGCGATCCGCCGATGGCGATGCGCTCCACCCCCGCCGCGCCCCGGTCGCAGAACGCGTAGATCGTCCGCCGGCGCGCCGCCATGGTCGTGGGCGAGACGAGCGACCAGAACACGGGGTCCTCGTTGTACTCGCGCACGGGGACGATCCACATCCCCACGTCCTGCTCGCGCATCAGCCGGGGCAGCACGCGCTCCAGCCGCAGGCGCAGCCACTCCTGCCGCGTCTGCGCCTGCTCGCGCAGGGTGCCCAGCGGCCGCTCCTGCGCATCCGCCGGCACGGACCCGAGCGCGAAGGAGAGAACCGACGCGAGGGAAAGGATTCGGAACATGGTCGCGATTGTTTCGAGGGGGATGTGCTTCGCCGCGTGCGCCGCAGTGTAGGCGCCGGTGCCGCCGGGGGGCAAGACGGGATCGCCGCCCCGCACGCCATCCTCTACGTCGGCGGCAGCGAGGCCACCCCTGAGCCGGGCGAATGAATTCGCTGCAACAAACACACGAAGTCCGCCTGCGCGGACTGTCCGTCACGGGCGAGTGCCACGCCGGCACGAACTCCGGGGAGAAATGAAGTTCACCTCCCCCAGGGGTTTTTGGGGGAGGTCGCGAGG
>DATING010000648.1:0-3563 GCA_035474555.1 Longimicrobium sp.
CGCTGCCTCAAAGCCCTGTTCTCTGCCATCGTCCTGCGGAATCGCGAGTTCGTTCGGATTTAGGCGCGTGCCCGACTGCCTGCACGCGCGGAAGCAAATCTAACATCGATGAGAAGATGGCGCGCGGGGCGGGTGGCCGCGTGGGGCCCTCCCCCGGCCTCGCTCAGGCTCGTCCACCCCTCCCGCAAACTGCGCGAGAGGGGGTGTAGACGTCGACGAGCTCATCGTCGCGTGCCCAGGCTTCACGCGGGGACGCCGTTCTCCCCCTCTCCGCGAGGAACGAGCGGGGAGGGGGCCGGGGGGAGGGGCCGCGCTTGTCGCCCGATCCTTGCCGGGCTACGTTCCGCGCCGCCCGGCCGCCGGGCGGAAATCCCGCACACGATCAAGAGGACGGATGGAAGCGCGCGAGCTGGAATCCCTGGTATCCGAGGCCTACCGCGACCGCGAACGGCTCAAGGACAAGCACGTCTCGCAGGCCGTCGACGAGACCATCGAGCTGCTGGACAGCGGCCGCATCCGCGTGGCCGAAAAGACGGACGGCGAGTGGCGGGTGAACGCGTGGGTCAAGGAGGCCATCCTCCTGTACTTCGCCCTGCGCCCGCTCGAGCCCATGGAAGCCGGCGACCTGCGCTTCTACGACAAGATCCGCACGAAGCAGGACCTGCAGGCGCAGGGCATCCGCGTGGTGCCGCCCGGCGTGGCACGCTACGGCAGCTTCCTGGAGCCCGGCTGCGTGGTCATGCCCGGGTACGTGAACATCGGCGCGTACGTGGGCGCCGGCACCATGGTGGATACGTGGGCCACGGTCGGCTCGTGCGCGCAGGTGGGCAAGGGCGTGCACCTGTCCGGCGGCGTGGGGCTGGGCGGCGTGCTGGAGCCGCCCAGCGCATCGCCCGTGATCATCGAGGACGGCGCGTTCATTGGCTCGCGCTGCATCGTGGTGGAAGGGTGCGTGGTGGAGGAAGAGGCGGTGCTGGGCGCCAACGTGGTGCTCACGGCCTCCACCCCCATCGTGGACGTGACGGGATCGGAGCCGGTGATCACCAAGGGCCGCGTTCCGGCGCGCTCCGTCGTCATCCCGGGCACGCTCCCCAAGGAGTTCCCCGCAGGCACGTTCCACGTCCCCTGCGCGCTGCTCATCGGCCGCCGCACGGAATCCACGGACAGGAAGACGTCGCTCAACGACGTGCTGCGTACGTTCAACGTGCAGGTGTAAGACTGGGTCAAACCCCGGCGCCGCGCCGGGGTACGAGTGAAGGAAAGCGGAGCCGTGATCCCGTGAACGAGGGAGGGACCTGTGAGCATCGATCTGCTGCCGGACGTGGAGCTCTGGCTGGCCGGCAAGGCCCGGAAACAGGGAACGACGCTGAATGCGCTCGTGAACGATTACCTTCGGGAGCTCAAGCGCAACGACGCGGACGCGGACACGCAGTCTCCCCAGCCTGGCTCCATGGCGGAGTTCCTGGAGGGGTACGTCGGCGTGTTCGACAGCAGGACCATCGTTCCGGGCGGCGCGCGCCTGTCGGAAGCAACGGGTGAGAAGTTCGCGGACATCCTGGAGGAGAAGCGGGCGAGGGGCCATATCTGATGCTGACGGATACGGGACCCATTCTCGCCATGCTGGACCGCGGAGACGAACGCCATGATCCAGTCGTGGCGCTGGCGAAGACGTTTTCGCGTGGCCCATTCGTCACCACATGGCCGTGCTTTACCGAGATGATGCACCTGCTTGGGCGGCGCGTGGGATCACGCGGGCAACAGGCGCTCTGGACGCTGCGGCGCGGCGGCCGGCTGGCCCTTCTCGAGATGACCCCGGACGAGACGGATCGCTGCGAAGCGCTGATGCATCGGTACAGCGACCGGCCGATGGACCTGGGAGACGCCTCCCTCGTCGCCGTCGCCGAATCGCGCGCGATCAAGCAGATATTCACGCTGGACAGCGATTTCTGGTCCTATCGCCTCGCGGACGGATCCGTCCTCGAGACCATCCCCGGCCCCCGACACTGAAGCGTGACTGACACCATCCGGGACGAGCTGGCGGAGCTGACGCTGGCGCTGTGCAACATCCCCAGCGAGACGTGCAACGAGGCGGAGATCGCCACGTGGATCCAGCACCGCTGCATCGCCGCCGCGGGGGCGGATGCCGTCAAGCGCATGGGCCACACGGTCATCTGCGAGCCGTACGCCCGCGGCGACCGCCCCGGCGAGCCCACCATCGCGCTCGTGGGCCACACGGACACGGTCAAGTGCGCCGACGACCAGGCGTACGAGATCCGCGACGGCCGCGTGTACGGCTGCGGTGCCACGGACATGAAGGCCGGCGTGGCCGTCATGCTGTCGCTGCTGGACCGCTGGCGCGAGCTGGAGCGCGCGCGGCCCGTCTGGATCTTCTACGACGGCGAGGAAGGGCCCGCGGAGGGGAACGGGCTGGGCCCCGTGCTGGAGAGCGGCATCCTGCCGGAGATCGACTTCGCGTTCATCCTGGAGCCCACGGACCGCGGGCTCCAGCCAGGGTGCATGGGGCTGCTGCACGCCACCGTCACCGTCCGCGGCACCCGCGCCCACAGCGCCCGCCCCTGGCAGGGCGAGAACGCGCTCTACAAGGCCATCCCCCTGCTGGAGCGCCTGCGCGACTTCGGGCGGCGCGAGGTGCGGCTGGGCGCGCTCTCGTTCTACGAGGTGATCGTGGCCACGGCGGCCGCGACCTACAACTCGCGCAACGTGGTGCCGGACGTATTCGACCTGAACGTCAACTTCCGCTTCGCCCCCGGCAACACGGCCCAAGCGGCGGAGGCCGAGCTGCGCGCGCTGGTCGGGGGGGACGCGGACGTGGAGATCGTGGACACCGCGCCCGCGGGTGACGTGCACGCGGACCATCCGCTCATCGTGGACTGGTGCCGCGCGGAGGGGCTGCCCGTGCTCCCCAAGCAGGCGTGGACGGACGTGGCGCGCTTCACCTCGAACGGCATCCCCGCGGTGAATTTCGGCCCGGGCGAGACCAGCCAGGCGCACCAGGCCAACGAGTGGTGCTCGGTGGAGTCGCTGGAGTTCTGCTATCGCGCGCGGCGCCGCTTCTTCGCCCCGGCCTGACGAGCACGGCCGATCCGGAGCGACGCCGGCCGTCGCACCGCGCATGAAGCGAACGTCCCTCTCCCTGAGCACCGGGGGAGGGACAGTTTTCCGGCGGTCGGTCGATGACGGGAGCTTCCGGCCGGCGTCGCCCCGATCGATCCTCCCGGCACTTTGACGCCGAACGCTCCCCACGTTGTCGATGAATCCCGTCCTCTCCACCATCGCGCCCTCGCTGATCCGCGCGATCAACGCCCGCAAGCAGGCGGGCGACATCGACCTGGGTCTCGGCGAGCCCACGCTGCGCCCCGATCCCGCGCCCTTCGAGGCGGCGACGGCGCTGGTGCGCGACCACGGGCTGCCGTACACGCCCAACGCGGGAGCGGCCGAGCTGCTCCGCCATCGCCGGCTACTTCTCCTTTCCGGGGATGGGGGACGCGGCGAACGTGTGCGTCACCATCGGCAGCGAGGAGGCGCTGTACCTGGCGCTCAAG
>DATING010000649.1:0-2573 GCA_035474555.1 Longimicrobium sp.
CAGGCGCACGTCCCGGCAGGTTCTGGACCCGTTTGCAAGCGCGAGCAGGCAGCGCGGCCACGGCCATGCGGCGGATGCCTTCGCGGCGATGCCACGGATCCAGGGCAGGCTGGATGCCGGGCACAGCCAGCTCGTCGTAAAGTCGTGCAGTTCTCCGCCGGCTCTGCTGCCCTGCGTGAGAACCTGCTTTTCTCCAACGGACCGCTGCATTCGGTTGGTTCGCGAA
Organism: Longimicrobium sp.; assembly: GCA_035474555.1. Classification (GTDB taxonomy): domain Bacteria; phylum Gemmatimonadota; class Gemmatimonadetes; order Longimicrobiales; family Longimicrobiaceae; genus Longimicrobium. The sequence continues at coordinate 227 of DATING010000649.1, forward strand.
TCATTCTTTTCTCGGCTTCGGCATCAGGCGGCAATGCAGAATCAACCGAGAATCTGGTATGCCCCCACGGTGTTCCACCGGCACCGAGAACGCCCAGGCGCCGCAACGGAATCCGTTGCGGCCCTTGGACTTGCATTCATCCGGGAAGTCAAACGGCGCCCTTTCGGCCAGCGCAGGGGCGCCCGCGGCGGCAGGCTGCCGCCGGGGGCACGTGCTTACGCCGGGACCAGGGCGCCGGCGCGCGCGCGGAGACCAACGCCTCGCGCACCTGCTGTGCGAGAACGCGGACGTGCGGCTCGGCGTTCATGCTGTGGTGGCTGCCGGGAACCCGGTGCACCCGCACCGGGGTGTCGCTCAGCTGCGACCAGCCCAGCGTGCGTTTTCCTCGTCCGTGGACGCCAGCGCCTCCCACCCGTGCTCATTGGGGGCGCTGCTGGCCCGGAAAAGCGTGAGCGGACCGGAGAACCGGCCAGGTAATACGGCCCCTCCGGCTGCACCGCGCGCACCGCCCGCACGTTGTCGGCGGCAATCTGCGCGAGCGGGCGGTCCAGGCCCTCGCCCACGTCCTGCACGCCATGGACGAGCTGCTCCGGACCCAGGTGCCGCACCAGGTTCACGTAGGTCGAGCACCTCGGCATCCGGCACCCGGCGTCCGAACGGCCTGCGCCGGATGCAGCGACCCGCACCGCCGGCGGCGCTCCTGCGACCGCCGCGCCGCCGGAGCAGCCCGCCGCCCGGCGCCAAACCGGCAAGCGCCGCCAGGGAGCGCCGCGGGAAGCAGCGGTGCGCATCACCGTCGTCACGCCGCCGGCTGTCGTGAGCCGAATCACGCTGGCATCGGCCAGCTTCCAGTACCGCGTGACCGGCACGGCCGAGGACGCCCTGCTCCCGTCGCGGATCAAGCCGGCGCGCGCGGCGTACAAGGCCGGAGTCGCGGGGAGATTCGGCGGCTCCTGCGCGATGCTGCGCCTCTGCGTGAGGCGCTTTCTGCGGAGTTCGATTCACCGGACGGTCTGTCCAGATCCAAGATCACGGAGCGCGCGTGTCCAACCTCGACCATTCCGATCGCCCCAGCATGGCCTCCATGCAGGGCGCCTACCAGGCTCCGCACGCGCTCTACGACCGGGCGAGGGCCCGGGACGGGCTCGCGTTCGACCCCCTCGCCAACTGCTGGCTCGTGACCGGCCACCGCGCCGTTCGGAGCATCCTCGAAGACCAGCGGTTTACCTCCGACCTGCGCTTCGCGAGCGGGGGGAGGGCCCGGCCGGCCCGGCGATCGTTCATCCAGGACGTGATCGAGAAGCAGATCGTCTTTTCGGACGGGGCGGAGCAGCACGGCGCCCAGCGTGTGATCCTGCAGGCGTCGTCTCGCAAGATGCAGGAGCTGTCCGGCTGGATCCCGGAGCTCGCGGCCGGGCTGCTCCAGCCGCTGCGCGCCCGCGGCGAGCTCGACCTGGTGGCCGACTTCGCCCTGCCCTACGCGCTGCAGACGGTCTGCCGGGTGTTCGGCATCCCGGTGGACGACCCCGGCCGGGTGGCCGAGCTGGCGCGCTGGTCCTCGACGGTGGCGGACCTCACCAGCGGCTACCTGAACATCCGGATGCAGGAGATCACGCTGTTCGCCGACTTCTTCCGGGAGCTGGTCGCCGCGCGCAGAGCCTCGCCCGCCGACGACCTGGTCAGCTCGTTCCTGGGCGCGGGAACCTTTGACCAGGACGAGGACCTCGTCATCAACTGCATGGCGGTCTTCGCCGCCGGCCGGGTGACCACGCAAAAGCTGATCAGCGACGGCGTTCCGATGCTGTTTCCGGAGTGGGGCGCCTGGCGGGAGATGGTGCCGGCGAATCCGGGCATGAGCCGGCGGCTGACCGAGGAGCTGCTGCGGATGGTGACGCCCACCCGCTACCTGGGGCGCCATGCCACCGAAGACGTGGACCTTTCGGGCGAGTGGGGTCCCGGCCACCTGATCCGCATGGGGCAGAGGGTCGTGCTCTTCCTGGAGGCCGCCAACCGCGATCCTGCCCGCTTTCCCGACCCCCATGAGCTCAAGTGGGAGCGGCAGCCGAACCCGCACGTGGCGTTTGGCCACGGCTCGCATCGCTGCCCCGGGGCGAGCATCGCGCGCGTGGAGATCCAGAGCGCCCTGGAGACGCTGCTCGCGACCTTCGAGACGCTCGGTCCGAATCCCTCCGCACCGCCGGTCTGGGATCCGAACCCCAACCTCGGCGGCTACCGTTCGTACCCGTGCCTGTGTAGCTGAAGCCAGGCGCTTCGCCAGCCGGGCCGCGGCTCGGCCGTCTCTTCGGTGAAGTGGAACAGGATCCCGATACGCATATCGTTTTCTCAA